>JAPLAT010000134.1 GCA_026393175.1 Pseudonocardiales bacterium | reverse complement strand
CCGGTGGGGGACTGGCTCGCCACGCCCGAGGTCCTCCACCACGTCCGCACCGCGTGGCGGGCGGCCGGCCCGCTCGCCGACTGGCTCGACACCCACGTCGGCCCGCCCGCCCCTGTCCCTCCGCGCCCCGTCCCGTCGGAGCCCCGGCCCGGTGCGGCCCCCACCGCGGAGGCCCCCGACGGTTCATGATCACCACAGGGGCGCGACGGCGGCCCGACCCGGCCGCCTTCGCGCCGACGTGGCGATCTTGCTCGGAGCGCGAGCCCCCGTGAGCGAGTCGGGGCCTGGACGTGCGCGAGTCGGGGTCTCAGCGTGCGTGAGTCGGACCGGCACGCCCCGACTCGCGCGCACCCACACCCCGACTCGCGGACCGGCACACCCCGACTCGCGCGCACTCACACCCCGACTCGCGTCAGCCCCCGGGCCGGACGGCCCGCAGCGCGGCGTCGACGACCACGTCCGCGTACGCGGGGTCGCGGGGGTGGGCGGGGGCGAACACCACGTGGCTGAGGACCGCGCCGGTGACCAGTTCCAGCAGCAGGGTGGTGGGGGTGCCGGGCGGGAGCTCGCCCCGCTCCACCCCGCGCCGGACGATCTCGCGGGCGGCGAGCAGCCGGGTGCGGTTGAGGGTCTCGGCGAGCCCGGCGAGCAGGTCGGGGTGCACGCGGGCCTCCAGCGCGGCGCGCAGGGTCACCAGTCCGGCGGGGCCCTGGTAGCCGTCGATGAGCTGGCGGGCGAGCTCGACGAGGTCGCCGCGCGCCGAGCCGGTGTCGACGGGCACCGGCAGCGGGCTGCGCGCCTCCAGCGCGTCCAGCAGCAGCGCGGCCTTCGAGTCCCAGCGGCTGTAGAGCGCCGCCCGGCCGACGCGCGCGCGGCGGGCGACGGCGTCGAGAGTGAACCCGGCCCAGCCGGTCTCGGCGTAGACCTCCAGCACGGCGTCGTGCACCCGCCGTTCCAGGTCGGGATCGCGCGGTCGGCCCCGGGGCATGTTTACGGACAGTACCTGTCTGTATTAGCGTCCGGGGCGTGGGAGTGCCGGTGCTGGTCGGGGTCGGGCAGGTGCGCGGCAACCGCGCGCGGACGGTGGAGGGCGCGCGCGAGCCGTTGCCGCTGATCCTCGAGGCGGTGACGGTGGCGGCCGCCGACGCGGGCGTCGACCTCGCGGCCGTCGACTCCGTCTCCACCGTGCACGTCGCGAGCTGGGCCTACGACGAGCTCGCCGCCCGGATCGCCGCCGCCGTCGGGGCCACGCCGGCCCACCTGGCCGACACCACCGTCGGCGGCCAGCGTCCCGCGGAACTGCTGGAGGCCGCCGCCGCCCGCATCGCGGCGGGGGAGAGCCGGCTCGCGCTGATCACCGGCGGGGAGGCCCAGGCGTCGGCGACCGCGCTGTACCGGGCCGGCCTCGACCCCGCCGCGCACGGCTGGAGCACCACGCCGGGCGGGCCGCCGGACTTCACCGAGTCCGGGCTGCGCAGCGGGCCCATGCAGGCCGCCGGGCTGCTGCTGCCGACCCGGGTCTACCCGCTGTTCGAGAACGCGCTGCGGGCTGCGCGCGGCGAGACCGTCGAGCAGGCGGCCCGCGCGTCCGCCGAGCTGTACGCGGCCTACTCCGCGGTCGCGGCGCGCAACCCGGCGGCGTGGAACCCCGAGGTCCGCACGGCGGAGGAGATCGGCACCGTCGGACCGGGCAACCGGATGGTGTGCGAGCCCTACCCGCTGGCCGTCAACGCGATGCCACACGTCGACCAGGCCGCGGCCGTGCTCGTCGCCGACCGCGACACGGCCCGCGAGCTGGGCGTCCCGGACGACGCGATGGTGCACGTGTGGGGCGGTGCGGCCGCGCACGACGCCGTCGACGTGCTGGCCCGCCCGTCGTTCGCCCGCTCCGACGCCCTCGCCGACGTGCTCGACCGGGCCCTCGGGCAGGCCGGCGTCACCCCGGCCGACCTGGACGTCGTCGACGTCTACAGCTGCTTCCCCGTCGTGCCGAAGCTGGTGGCCGAGCACCTGGGCGGACCGCCCGCGCCGGGCGTCACCGGCGGGCACTCGGCGTTCGGCGGGCCGCTGTCGAGCTACACGCTGCACGCGGTCGTCGCCGTCGCCGGGGCGATCCGGGCCGGCGCCCGCCTCGCGCTCGTGCACGGCAACGGCGGCTACCTCACCCACGAGCACGCGCTGCTGCTCGCCCGCGACGCCCACCCGCGCGGCTACGTCGGCGACCCCGTGCCGCGCGACACCGCGGGCCCCGCCCCAGACCGGGTGGACGAGGTCCCGGGGGAGGAGGTCGTCGTGGAGACCGCGACCGTCGAGCACGACCGTGACGGCGGCCCGGCCCAGGCGTTCCTCGTCGCCCGCACGGCGTCGGGCGCGCGGTACGGCGCGAGCACCGCGCGCGGTGACGCCGCGAGCGCGGCGGCGCTGTCGCTGGAGCGCGGCGAGGTGGTCGGGCGGCGGGTCCGCGCGACCAGCAAGGACGGGCACGTCGTGGTGGAGCCCGTACGAGCCCGACGGACGGAGCGACCGTGAGCGATCCCTGGGAGACCGACGAGCGCCGGGCGCTGCGCGCGCTGGTCGCGGACTTCACCGAGAAGGAGGTCGTGCCGCACCTGGCCGACTGGGAGCGCGACGGCGAGGTGCCCCGCTCCCTGCACCGCGCCGCGGCCGAGGTCGGGCTGCTCGGCGCCGGCTTCGCCGAGGAGGTCGGCGGATCGGGCGGGGACGCGGTCGACGCGTTCCTCGTCGCGGAGCAGGTGATCCTCTCCGGCGGGTCGGGCGGGCTGGTCGCCGCGCTGTTCACGCACGGGATCGCGCTGCCGCACATCGTCGCGTCCGGGAACCGGGAGCTGGTCGACCGCGTCGTCCGGCCGACGCTGGCCGGCGACATGATCGGCGCCCTCGCCATCACCGAGCCGGGCGGCGGGTCCGACGTCGCCGGGATCCGGACCCGGGCCGTGCGCGACGGCGACGCGTACGTCGTCGACGGCGCGAAGCTCTACATCACCTCCGGCGTGCGCGCCGACTTCGTGACGACGGCCGTGCGCACCGGCGGCGACGGGCACGCCGGGGTGTCGCTGCTGGTGGTGGAGCGCGGCACGCCCGGGTTCACCGTCTCCCGGACGCTGGACAAGATGGGCTGGCGCTGCAGCGACACCGCCGAGCTGTCCTACGCCGGGGTGCGGGTGCCGGCGGCGAACCTCGTCGGCGCGGAGGGCAGCGGGTTCGTCCAGATCGCGCAGCAGTTCCAGGGCGAGCGGCTCTCGCTGGCCGTGCAGGCCTACGCCACGGCCCAGCGCTGCTACGACCTGGTGCTGCCCTGGGTCCGCGACCGCGAGACGTTCGGCCGCCCGCTCGCCTCCCGCCAGGTCGTCCGGCACAAGCTGGCGGAGATGGCGCGGCAGATCGACGTCGCCCGCACCTACACCCGCGCCGTCACCGACCGGTGGCTCGCCCACGGCGGGATGCTCAAGGAGACGGCGATGGCGAAGAACACCGCCGTGGCCGCCTGCGACCACGTGGTGCACGAGTGCGTGCAACTGCTCGGCGGCATGGGGTACATGCGCGAGCACGAGGTGGAGCGGCACTACCGCGACGCCCGGCTGCTCTCGATCGGCGGCGGCACCACCGAGATCATGAACGAGATCATCGCCAAGCTGCTGTGAGTGGCGACGGGTGCTCTCACACCCGTCGCCACTCACGAGCGCCGCAGGCGCCAGTACCCCGTCGCGTACACGGCGCGGCGGTCGAGGCCGCGCTCGCGGAGCAGGTGCTGGCGCAGTTCCTTGACGCACGCGCTCTCGCCGGAGAGCCACGCCTGCCCCCGCCCGGCGGGGAAGGTGGCGCCCTGCACGGCCGCCACGAGGGGCACCCCCGGCTCGGCGTCGCCGCGGTGCACCCAGGTGATCTCGCGGCCCAGCGGCTGCTCCTCGGCGGCGTCGGCGACCTCGACGAACACCAGCGCCGGCACGTCGACGATCGCGTCCAGCACCGTCGCGACCGCGGGCAGCGCCGTCTCGTCGCCGATGACGACCTGGAAGTCCGCGTCCGGGTCCGGCTCCCACCGCCCGCCCGGCTCGGACACCCCGACCCACGCCCCCGGCGCCGCGTCGCGGGCCCACTCGGTGGCGGGGCCCTCGCCGTGCAGCACGAAGTCGACGTCCAGCTCGCCGGCGGCCGGGTCGAAGCGCCGCACCGTGTACGTGCGCATCGTGGGGCGGGCCTCGCCTGCCGGCCACACCGGGCCCGCGGTGCTCGCCCGCGGCACCGCGGGGCGCTCCTGGCCGGGTGCGGGGAAGAACATCTTGATGCGGCGGTCCGGGCCGTCGCCGGGGAAGCCGCGGAGCTCGTCGCCGCCCAGCGTCACGCGGACCATCCGCGGGGTGACCCGCGCGGTGCGCCGGACCTGCAGCAGCCGGGGAGCCGTCGTCGTCACCCCTGGATGCTCCCAAGTCCTGTCCACGCGAGGTCCATCAGGTAGTCGGTGGCCTGCTCGGCGGTGACGGCCCGCTCGGTGCCGCGCCAGATGGCGAGCCGCTCGCAGGCCCCGACGATGACCTGCGCCCAGCCCGCCAGCCGCTGCGGGTCGACGCCCGGGACCTGCGCGGCGAGCAGGAGGGCGATGAAGTCGCTCTGCTGGGCGCGGATGCCCTCCAGTGCCTCGCCGGCGACGGTCGACTCCGAGCAGAGCAGCGTCCACGCCGCCTCGCGCTCCTCGAGGTAGCGGAAGAACGCGAGCGTGCCGGAGCGGAGCATGTCCTCCGGGCCGGACGCGGCGGCGGCCGCCGCCGTCGTCACCTCGAGCAGCTCGGCGCGGGCGCGCGCGATGCAGGCGAGGAGCAGCCCGTCCTTCGAGCCGAAGTGCGTGTAGAGCACCGGCTTGGTGATGCCCGCCCGCTCGGCGACGGCGTCCATCGACGCCTCGCGGAAGCCGCGCTCGGTGAACACGGCCAGCGCCACGTCGAGGATCTGCTGCTCGCGCTCGGCGCGCCCCATCCGCCGTCGTGCCGTCGTCATGCGACGACCCTACCGCAGGTAAGTTACCCGTGGTAACTTACCGTCGGTAACCAACCTGGGGAGGTCCGGTGGAGAACGTGCCCGTGGAGACGGTGGACGTGCAGGACGTGGACGTGGCGATCGTCGGCAGCGGGTTCGCGGGGCTCGCCGCGGCCGTGCGGCTCGACGGCGCGGGCCGGCGCGACCTCGTCGTCCTGGAGAAGGGGACGTCGGTCGGGGGCACCTGGCGCGACAACACCTACCCGGGCTGCGCCTGCGACGTGCAGAGCCACCTCTACTCGTTCTCGTTCGCCCCCAACCCGGAGTGGACGCGCACGTTCGCCCGCCAGCCGGAGATCCGGGCCTACCTGGAGTCGGTCGTCGACCGCTACCGCCTGCGCGACCGGATCCGGTTCGGTCGCGAGGTCGTCGCCTGCGAGTGGGACGGCGCGCGCTGGACGGTGACGAGCGCCGACGGGTCGGTCGTCCGGGCGCGGGCGGTGGTCTGGGGCACCGGGCCGCTGCACCTGCCCGCCACCCCGGACATCCCCGGCCTCGACGAGTTCACCGGCCCGGCCTTCCACTCCGCGCGGTGGGACCACGACGCCGACCTGGCCGGGAAGCGCGTCGCCGTGATCGGCACCGGGGCGAGCGCGATCCAGTTCGTGCCGCAGGTGGCGAAGGAGGCGGCGTCGCTGACGCTGTTCCAGCGGACGGCGCCGTGGGTGCTGCCCAAGCCCGACCGGCCGATCCCGGCCGTGCTGCGCCGGCTGTTTTGGGCCGTCCCGGCCGCGCAGAAGCTGGCCCGCGCGCTGGTCTGGACGCGCAACGAGATGCTCGTCGCGGGCTTCCTCAAGCCGAGCCGGATGGCGGTGATCGAGCGGGTCGCGCGGGCCTACCTGGACCGGACGTTCGCCGACCGGCCCGACCTCAAGGCGAAGGTCACCCCGGACTTCACGATCGGCTGCAAGCGGATCCTCATGTCCAACGACTACTACGCCGCCCTCAAGGCCCCGCACGTCGACGTCGTGACCGAGAAGATCGTGCGCGTGACGGGGACGGGGGTGCAGACCGCCGACGGCGTGCTGCACGAGGTGGACGCGATCGTCCTGGGCACCGGGTTCCGGGTCGGTGAGGGCATGGGCGGCGTCCGCGTCACCGGGCGCGACGGCGTGCTGCTCGACGACGTGTGGGCCGACGGGCCGCACGCCTATCTCGGCACGACGGTCGCCGGGTTCCCCAACCTGTTCCTCATGATCGGCCCGAACACCGGGCTGGGGCACAGCTCGATGGTCTACATGATCGAGTCGCAGACGTCGTTCCTGCTCGACGCGCTGCGCCACGTCGACGAGCACGGCGCCACGGCGCTCGACACCCGCCGCGACCGGCAGGACGCGTTCAACGCCGAGATCCAGCGGCGGCTGGAGGGGTCGGTGTGGTCCAGCGGCGGGTGCCGGTCGTGGTACCTCGACGAGCACGGCCGCAACCGCACGATCTGGCCGGGGTACACGGTCGACTACCGGCGCCGCACCCGGCGGATCACGCCCGCCGACCACGAGCTCGTCTAGCGTCGGCCCGGTGTTCGTCTACTCCCTGCCGATGACGACCCGCTTCCGCGGGATCACCGTCCGGGAGGGGGTGCTCCTGCGCGGCGACGCCGGGTGGGGGGAGTTCTGCCCCTTCCCGGAGTACGCCGACACCGAGGCGCGGGCCTGGCTCGACGCCGGGCGCGAGGCCGCCGACGAGGGCTGGCCCGCCCCGGTGCGCTCGCACGTGCCGGTGAACGCGATCGTGCCCGCCGTGCCCCCCGACCGGGCCTTCGCCATGGTCCGGGAGTCGGGGTGCGCGACGGCGAAGGTGAAGGTGGCCGACGCCCCCGGCTCGCTGGCCGAGGACCTGGCCCGGGTGGAGGCGGTGCGCGACGCGCTCGGCCCGTCCGGGCACGTGCGGGTCGACGCGAACGCCCGCTGGTCGGTCGACGAGGCGGTGGGCGCGATCCGCGAGCTGGACCGCGCCGCCGGCGGGCTGCAGTACGTCGAGCAGCCGTGCGCCTCGCTCGACGAGCTCGCGGCCGTGCGGCGGCGGGTGGACGTGCGGATCGCCGCCGACGAGTCGGTGCGCCGGGCCGCCGACCCGCTGCGCGTCGCCGTGGCCGGGGCGGCCGACGTGGTGGTGCTCAAGTGCGCGCCGCTGGGCGGGGTGCACCGGGCACTGGCCGTGGCGCAGGCGTGCGGGCTGCCGTGCGTGGTGTCCTCGGCGCTGGAGAGCGCGGTCGGCATGGCGGCCGAGATCGCCCTGGCCGGCGCCCTGCCGGACCTGGAGTTCGCCTGCGGCCTGGGCACCGGCGCCCTGCTCGCCGCCGACGTGGCCCCGTCCCCTCGGCCGGTGGACGGCCTGCTCCCGGTGCCCACCCGCGCCCCCGACCCGACCCCCAGCCCCGACCTCGCCGCCGACCACGACCGCACCGCCTGGTGGCAGGCCCGCCTCGCCCGGGTCGGTGCCCTGCCCCCCACGCCCCGCACCACCCCCCACCCCACCCCGTGACCCACCCCGACCCGCCGGCCGCCGCCCTCGCGGCCCGCGAGTCGGGGCGTGGACGTGCGCGAGTCGGGGGCTGAAGGTGCGCGAGTCGGGGCGTGGACGTGCGCGAGTCGGGGTCTGAACGTGCGCGAGTCGGGGTGTGGATGTGCATGACTTGGGGACGAGCGGCCGTCGCGCGGCCGGGGGCGGGCGGGCCTAGCGTGGCGCGGGTGACGGTGACCGTGGTGGGGGCGGGGATCTCGGGGATCGCGTGCGCGCGGGAGCTGACGGCGCGCGGGGTGCCGGTGCGGGTCCTGGAACGCGGCCGCACCGTGGGTGGGCGGATGGCCAGCCGTCGCCTGCACGGGCGGCCGGTCGACATGGGCGCGGCCTACTTCACCGCCCGCGACCCGGAGTTCACCGAGGTCGTCCACCGCTGGCGCGACGCCGGGCTGGCACGGGAGTGGACCGACGAGCTGGCGGTGCTCCCCGGCGCCGGTCGCTCGTCCGGACCGGTGCGCTGGGCGGCCCCGGGCGGGCTGCGCAGCCTCGTCGCCGACCTCGCGACCGGCCTGGACGTCACGTGCGAGCACCCGGCGCAGCGCGTCGGGCCCGGTCCCACGGTCGACGGCGAGCCGGCCGACGCCGTCGTCCTCGCGATGCCCGACCCACAGGCCGCCCGCCTGTACCCGGTCCCCGACGCCCCGGCCTGGACGCCGGTGATCGCCGTCGCGGCCGGCTGGGAGGAGCGGCACTGGCCCGACCTGCCGGCCGCCTTCGTCAACGACCATCCCGTCCTGACGCTCGTCGCCGACGACGGCGCCCGCCGCGGCGACGGCGCGCCGGTGCTCGTCGCCCACACCACGGCCGACGTCGTCCGCGCGCACGACGCCGACCCGGACGGCGCCGTGCCCGCCGTCCTCGACGCGCTGCGCGAGCTGTTCGGCGGTCCTCCTCCGGCGTGGACGTACGCGCACCGGTGGCGGTTCGCGAGCCCCGGGCAGGACCGCGAGGAGCCCTTCCACCTGGGCGACGACGGCGTCGGCCTGGCCGGGGACGGCTGGGGCCGGGCCCGGGTCGAGACGGCGTGGCGCTCGGGCACGCTGCTCGCCCGGGCGGTGGCGAAGCGCCTCGGCCGGTAGCCCAGAGCCGGGGCGACGCAGCGTTGCAGGAAGGCCACTTTCCTGCAACGAGGTTGCGTGAAGGTGGCTTTCCTGCAACCTCGCCGCTCCACCCCGTCCCCGTCTACCGTCCACCCCATGGCGGTCGACGGCGCGCGCACCCTCCCGGCCGAGCTCGTGGCGGCCCTCCCACCCCGCCACCTGCTCACCGACCCCGACACCGTCGCCCCCTACCTGCACGACGAGGCCGAGTGGGCGCCCTACGGCGGCGCGCTGGCCGTTGCCCGCCCCGAGTCGACGGCCGAGGTCGCCGCGGTCGTCGCGGCCTGCGCGCGGCACGGCATCCCGGTCGTCCCGCGCGGGGCGGGCACGGGGCTCTCGGGCGGCGCGAACGCCGTCGACGGGTGCGTCGTGCTCTCCACCGAGCGGATGCGCGAGATCCTCGAGATCGACCCCGCGGAGCGTCTCGCCGTCGTCCAGCCCGGGGTCGTCAACGACGACCTGCGCGCGGCCGCGGCGAAGGAGGGGCTCTGGTACCCGCCGGACCCGGCCAGCGCCCCCTGGTCGACGATCGGCGGCAACGTCGCCACGAACGCGGGCGGGCTGTGCTGCGTCAAGTACGGGGTGACGCGCGACTACGTGCTCGCGCTGGAGGTCGTGCTGGCCGACGGCGAGGTCGTGCGGGTCGGGCGGCGCACGGCGAAGGGCGTGGTCGGCTACGACCTGGCCGGGCTGATGGTCGGGTCGGAGGGCACGCTCGGCGTCGTCACGGAGGTGACGGTCAAGCTGCGCCCGGCGCGCACCACCGTGCCGCGCACCGTCGTCGGGTTCTTCGACACGCTCGTCGCCGCCGGGGACGCGGTCTCCCGGGTCACCGCGGCCGGGCTGCAGCCGGCGATCTTCGAGCTGGTCGACCGGGTGTGCCTGCAGGCGGTCAACGACTGGAAGCGAGCCGGCCTGCCGGAGAACGCGGCCGCGCTGTTGCTCGCCCAGACCGACCTGCCCGAGCCCGCGGCCGAGCACGAGGCCGCGCAGATCCACGCCGAGTTCCTGGCCGCGGGGGCGAGCGAGGCGGTGCTGTCGACGGACCCGGTCGAGGCCGAGGCCCTGTTCGACGCCCGCCGGCTCGCCTACCCCGCGCTGGAGCAGCGGGGGATGGCGATGCTCACCGAGGACGTCTGCCTGCCGCGCGGGCGGATCGCGGAGATGCTCGGGCGGATCGAGGAGATCGGGGCGCGGCACGCCACGCCGATCGCGACCGTCGCCCACGCCGGCGACGGCAACCTGCACCCGCTCATGCTCACCCCGCACGGCGACGACGCCGCCCGGACCCGCGCGCAGGCCGCGTTCGACGACATCGTGGCCGCGGCGCTGGAGCTGGGCGGCACGGTGACCGGTGAGCACGGGGTCGGCCTGCTCAAGCGCGACGGCGCCGCCCGCGAGCTGGGCCCGGGGGTGCTCGCGATGCACCGCGCGATCAAGGCCGCCCTCGACCCGCGGGGGATCCTCAACCCCGGCAAGGTCATCGGGTGAACGCCCTCACCGTGTCGGCCGTCGGAACTCGCGGCAGGGTGGGGGCGTGACGCCGTCGCCGCTGTTGCCCGCCCTGCTCGACCCGTCCGACCGGCCCGCCCTGCGCGCCGGCGACCACGCCCTCACCCAGGCCGACCTCGCCGCCGTCGCGGCCGCGCTCGGCCCGCGCCTCGCCGGGGCGCGGCGGGTCGCCGTGCACGCCGCGCCCGGGATCCACACGGCCGTCGCCGTCACCGCCGCGGTGCTGGCCGGCGTCCCGGCCGTGCCGCTGAACCCGAAGCTGGGGGAGCGCGAGCTCGGCCACGTCCTCGCCGACGCC
>JAPLAT010000454.1 GCA_026393175.1 Pseudonocardiales bacterium | reverse complement strand
GTGGTGGGCGATACAAGGATTGAACTTGTGACCTCTTCCGTGTCAAGGAAGCGCTCTCCCACTGAGCTAATCGCCCGAGGCGGAGACGGGAATCGAACCCGTGTACAGGGCTTTGCAGGCCCTTGCCTAAGCCACTCGGCCACTCCGCCAGTGGAGGTCCAGCAGTGACTCGAGGTTCCTCCGAGCGGACGACGGGACTCGAACCCGCGACCCTCACCTTGGCAAGGTGATGCGCTACCAGCTGCGCTACGTCCGCATGTCGCGGTGGTGTCTGTCGTTCACCGCGTTGTGGGGAAACCTTAGCGCAGGCCCTCGGGGGTTTCCACAACCACCCCCCGCCGGGCCCGCGCGGCCCCCTGACCTGCGCTTAGTCGCGCGCGGGGTCGTTGTGGAGCAGCTCGGACAGCGCGACGTCGAAGTCGAGCCACGAGTACTCGCGCCCGGGCGGGACGGCGTCGTAGGTGCGGTGGAGGAAGTCGCCGAGGGTCTGGGCGCACGTCGTGAAGACCGCGTGACCGGACGGGGACGACAGCTCCAGCTGGACCCGGTTGGGGTCCAGCGCCACCGGCCGGACGCGGACGTCGCCGGTGCCGGACGGGGCGATGAGGCCGTCGTGCAGGAGGTCCCGCGCGAACACCCAGTCGACGGCGGTGCCGTGCCCGGTCCGGAACGACGCCTGGACCGCGAAGGGGTCCCGGCTCTGGTAGGTGAGGTCGACCTTGACGGGTACCGGGGCGTCGGGACCGATCAGTTCGAACACTGCCGGTGAGCAGATGACCGTGTGCTCGTCGCGCATCCTGCGTCCTCTTTCGTGGTCCCAGCCGGCACTGAAGTCGGCACGTTCGTCATGCGGAAAAACGACCGTGTCGCCAAGATGTGACGGGTCGAGGGACAGAGTTGGCCCGGATGACCGCAGAACATCACCCCGTCGGTCCAGTGACGGGGGGTGATCGGGGTGATCGGTGCAGGCCCGGACCCCTGCGGACTAGCCTGAACCGATCGTTGCGCCGCAACGTAGATACCCGACGTGAGGATCCCGCTGGTGGCAGACGTCGCCGACGCACCCGGTCCGCGACGCGGCCGTGGCCAGGGCAGGCCCGCTCGTGCCCACGACCCGGCCGACGACGCGCTCGTCCGCCGGATCGTCGACGGCGACCAGTCCGCGCTCGGCGCGCTCTACGACCGCTACGGGCGGCCGGCGTACTCGCTGGCCCGCCGCATCTGCGCCGACGACGGCATCGCCGAGGACGTCGTGCAGGAGGTCTTCCTCGCGTTCTGGCGGGACCCGCGCCGTTTCGACCCCGAGCGCGGCGCCTTCGGCACGTGGCTGCTCACCCTCGTCCACCACAAGTCGGTGGACGCGGTGCGGCGCGAGAGCGCCATCCGCAGGCGGACGGTCCCCGCGGCGGAGGACGGCGAGGAGTGGTCGGCGCCGCCCGGTCCGGGGGCCGACCAGGCCGCGCTCGGTGCGGTCGTCGCGGGCCAGGTGCGCGACGCGCTCGGCAGGCTGCCCGCCGAGCAGCGCCAGGCACTGGCGCTGGCCTACTACGGCGGGTACACGCAGCGTGAGGTCGCCGCGCTCACCGGCGTCCCCCTGGGCACGGTGAAGTCGCGCATGTTCACGGGCGTCCAACGGTTGCGCAGCGCGCTCGGGCCGCTGCTCGGCGACCTCGCCACGGACATCGCGGGGGGTGCCCGGTGAACGCCACCCAGGACTGCCCCCTCACCCAGCAGGCCGTCGGGTGGGCCCTGCACTCCCTCGAGCCGGACGAGGAGATGGCCGTGCTGCTGCACCTGCCGCAGTGCGCGGCGTGCCGCGCCGCGGCGCACGACGCGGAGCAGGTCCTCGCCGCCCTGGGCGGGTCCGTCCCGCTCGTCGAGCCGCCCACGGGGCTGCGCGACCGGCTGATGGCGGAGGTCGCCGAGACCCCCCAGCGGCCGCCGGTGCTGCGCCCCCGGCACGCGGAGCCGGACGACGCCGCCCCGCAGCCCGGCCGGCTGCACCGTCTCGACGCCGAGGCCTACCGTCCCGCGCGGAGCTCGTGGCTCGCCCGCGGGAGCCGAGGCCGTCGCGTGCTCGCCGCGTCGCTGGCCGCCGCGGCAGTGCTGTCCTTCGGCGGGCTCGCGGTCCGCGCCACCCAGCTCGAGCATGAGCGCAACGCCGAGACCGCCCAGGCGCAGAGCCTGAGCGAGCTCCTCGACGGGCTCGGCCAGCCGGGCTCGGAGTACGCGCTGCTCACCGACCCGGCCGGGGTCACGGTCGCGGCCGTGCTGGTGCGCGACGGTGAGCGGCAGGTCTACCCGGTGGAGCTGCCCGCGAACGGCGGCGACCAGATCTACGTCGCGTGGGGGCTGCCCGCCGAGGGGGCGCCGGTGCCACTCGCCGCGTTCGACGTCACGGGGGCCGAGCAGGGCCCGTTGCCGGTAGGATCCGTCTCCGAGGCGCAGGACTTCGAGCAGTACGCCGTGTCGATCGAACCCGGCCGCGTCGCTCCATCCTCGCCGTCCACGGTGGTCGCGAGCGGGCAGGTGACGATCTGAGCAGCATCGAGAGGCCGGCACGGCCGCGCGTCCGTCGCTCCGGGTTCCGAGGCCGCATCGCCGAGCAGCGTGCCCGCATCGAGGACCGCCCCACGCTGCGCAAGGGCTACAAGGTCACCGTCGGGGTCGTCGGTGCCGTGGTGCTCGTGCTGGGCATCATCGACATCCCGTCCCCCGGCCCCGGCTGGGCGATCGTGTTCGTCGGCCTGGCCATCCTCGCCAGCGAGTTCGCCTGGGCCCGCCGGGTGCTGCGCTACGCCCGCGGCAAGTACGACGCCTGGACCCGCTGGCTCGGCCGCCAGAGCGTCGCCGTCCGCCTCGTCGTGCTGGGGCTCACCGGCCTCGTCGTGCTCGCCACGCTCTACCTGCTGGGCGCGCTCTACCTGGTCGCGGGCTGGCTCGGGCTGGACGGGTGGACCTGGTTGCAGAGCCCGTTGTTCTGACCTGTAGAGTCCTCCACGGCGCTCGGGCTGGACGGGTGGACCTGGTTGCAGAGCCCGTTGTTCTGACCTGTAGAGTCCTCCACGGCTCGGGCGATTAGCTCAGGGGGAGAGCGCTTCGTTCACACCGAAGAGGTCACTGGTTCGATCCCAGTATCGCCCACCAGCACAAACGCCCCTCACCGCATCGCGGTGGGGGGCGTTTGACACAGGTTCTGACAACAACGCATGCGCTAGTCGTCAGTCGCCGCCTGGTATGGGCTGCCCAACGGCTCCGGAAACGGTGTCGGTCAGCGCTTCCTCCATGAGTTCCAGTGCCTCGACGACTGAGCTGTCGAACACCTCGCTGTAGATGCCCAGCGTCACGTTGATGTTGGCGTGGCCGAGGATCATCTGCGCGTCACGGGCTGGTACGCCGAGGTCCTTCAGTAGCGTGGCAGCGGTTCGTCGCAGGTCATGGAAGACGATCCTCGGAAGGGCTTCGGCGGCCACGATTCGGTCGAAGGACCGGGACAGGTTGAAGTGACCCCCGTCAGCCGGACACCTCGGTCTGTGTCATGAGTTGGTGTTCGTAGGCGGCGGGGCTGAGGTTGCCCAGCCGGGAGTGCCGGCGCAAGGGGTTGTAGAAGCCCTCGATGAAGGAGAACACCTCCATCTCG
>JAPLAT010000067.1 GCA_026393175.1 Pseudonocardiales bacterium | reverse complement strand
GGCCGAGCGCGCGGCCGAGTCCCCGCTGGGCCGGTTCGTCACGCCCGAGGAGGTGGCGTGGGCCGTCGCGACCCTCCTCGCCCCCGAGGCCGACGCCCTGCACGGCTCCACCCTCGCCCTGGACGTGGGCGCCCGGCGCGGACTGTTCTGACGGGGGGCGGCTCGCCGCCCGGTTCGCCCGCGCCGGGCGGCCCGGTCGGCGTCAGGTGCCCGCGGCCCGGGCCGTGATCTCGGTGCGCCGCGCCGCCGACGCCGGGACGCCGCCGATGCCCCAGTCGTCGGGGTGCACGGGCACGATCCGGCCCCGCACCAGCCCGCGGTCGACGCCGAGCACGTCGACGAGCACGTCGGTGAACGCCCCGAGGAGCCGGTGCCGCTGCTCGACCGGGCGGCCCTCCAGCACGACGGCGGTGAAGTAGGGGGCCTCGACGCCCGGCTCGCCTCCGGTGGCCCAGTGCTCGGGCCGGTGCAGCACGAGGTAGGCCCGGACGCGGTCGAGCGGGGACTCGAGCACCTCGGCGTAGCGCCTGCTCAGCGCGTCGAGCAAGGTGGCGTGCTGGGCGGCGGTGTGCGCGCCCTCGACGAGATGGACCTCGACGATCGGCATGCGGGTCACGGTAGGCACCGCGGGCGGCCCGGTCCAGGTCTCCGGACGCCACCGGCGCACGCGGTCTCACACCGTGATCGGGCTGCGTTCGAGCACCTCGGTCGCGTACCGGTACGCCGGCTCGACGAGGCTCGGCCCCGCCCGGAAGTCCAGCATCCCCGCCCGGCCGACGGGCGGCACCAGCAGCATCTCCAGCGGCCGGTCGCCGAGCCGGTCACGCTGCAGCCGCGCGGTGGACAGCGACAGGCTGCGCAGCAGCACGTCGCCCAGGCGCGGCACCCGCATGCGGGGGGTCCACGGGGTGAGCCGCGAGGCCAGCACCCGCCAGCCCGACACCGACAGCTCGAACTGCTCGGGCGGTCGCCGCCCCCCGGTGCGGTGCAGGTTGACCGCCACGATCGGCCCGTCGCCGACGAGCGCGGCCATGACGTCGACCGGCAGGTTGTTCATCACCCCGCCGTCCACGAGCAGCTGGGTGCCGTCGTGCACCGGGGGGTAGACCCCGGGGATGGCGATGCTCGCGCGGATGGCGCGCCAGGCGGGACCGCTGCGGTGCACGATCTCCCTGGCCTCGCTCAGCGAGGCCGAGACGCAGAAGTAGGGCAGCCACAGGTCCTCGATGTCCCGGGTGAACGACGGCTCCTCGCGCAGCAGCCGGGTCACCTTGCGACCGGAGGACACGGCGACCAGCGGCAGGGTGAACCCCACCATCGACCCCTGCTCGACCATCGCCGCGCACGCCTGCCGCAGCCGCTGCTCGTGGTCGAGTCCCGCCGCGTAGAAGCCCGCCATGATCGACCCGATGCTCGCCCCGCCGACGGCGTCGACCGGTACCCCCGCTTCGTCGAGCGCGCGCATGACGCCCAGGTGCGCGAACCCGCGCATCCCGCCCCCGGCCAGCACCAGGCCGCGGGCCGTGCCGGACAGGAACCGCGCGACGCGGCCGATGTCGCCCGGCTCGCCGGCCCGGACGTGGTGGTGACCGGTGACCCCGCGGCCGGCGAGCCACGCCGCGGTGCCCGACGGGGCCGCGGTGCCCGGCGGGTGCAGCAGCACCAGGTCGCGCCGCAGCTCGCCGGGCACGGCGGCCAGCGCCCGCTCCGCAGGCCCCGGGGCCGGGTCGGTGCCGGCCCGGGCGACGAGCAGCACCCGGTCGGCCTGGCGCAGGCAGCGGCGGGTCCACGCGGTGTCGCCGTCGTCGGCCCGGTAGACGACGAACCGGTGCCCGGCCTCGACGCGGTGCAGGAAGGACAGCAGCCTGCCGTTGCGCGGGTCGGCCAGCTCGGTGCCCGAGGCACCCGCGCCGAGCTCGGCGTCGACGCGGGCCGCGGTCACCTCGGCCGCCCCGCCACCGCGGTCCAGCGCGGCCACCAGCCCGGCCGCCAGCTCGTCGGGCACCCGGCCGGACCCGGCGGCGAGCAGCGCGATCGTCGTGCCCTGGACCGGGTGCACCGCCGGCGCGCCGGCAGCGGCGGGGGGCGCGGCCGGCCCGGCCCCGGCGCGCACCAGCGCACGGCACAGCCCCAGCAGCGACGCCGGATGGGACCGGGCGAAGCGCTCGAAGCCCGCCACGTCCAGGCGCAGCAGCAGCGAGTCCCGCACGGCCCGGACCTCCTCCCCCGCCGGGACGTCGGCGAGCAGCGCCGACGCCCCCACGACCTCCCCCGGGCCGACGTCCCGGACCGCCGCGCCGGCCCGCACGGCCAGGCGGCCGTAGGCGAGCAGGTGCAGCGCGCGGGGGGTGCGGTCGGGCGTGACGACGACGGTCCCGGCCGGGACGTGCACCGGGTCGAGCTGGACGAACAGCTCGCGCAGCGCCGCCCGGTCCAACCCGCCGAACACCTCGGTCCCGGACAGGAAGTCCAGCACCTCGGCGCCCGGATCGGCGCCCGACCAGCTCTCGGCGAGCAGCAGCAGCGGTCGCCTGCGCCGGGTCGAGCCGTGCCCCGCCGCGATCCGGGTGCGGTCGAAGAACTCCGGCACGTCCGCGTCGGGCGTGGCCGGGCCGCCCGGCACCGCGGTCACGCCCGGCCCGCCGCGACGGCCGGCACGTCCAGCAGCCGGTCGGCCAGCCGTCCGTAGAGCGCCGTCACCGGGTGGGTCGGATGGCGGAGGGCGAACAGGCCGCCGCTGGAGAGCACCATCAGCTCCTCGGAGTGGGGCACGACGGCCGCGACCGGCGTGTCGTAGGCGGCCGCGACGCGGTCGGCGACCTGGGCGGCGTCGAACGACTCCGGGCTCTTGTTCACCACGAGCACGGTGCGCGGCACCGCGAGCTTGCGCGCCACGCTCACCGTCACGTGCGTGCCCTCGTAGTCCTGGTGGTCCGGGCGCAACACGATGGCCAGCGCGTCCGACATCGCGATGGACAGCAGCGTCTCCTCGTTGAGCCCGGGGTGGGTGTCGAGCAGCAGCACGTCCAGGTCGAGCTCGGCCGCCAGCCCCCGGACGCCGTCGCCGAGCAGGCCCACGTCGTAGCCCTCGGCCATGATGCGGGCGATGTCGTGCGGCGCGACGCTGGAGGCGACCAGCCAGATCCGCCCCGCGACGCCCGGCGGGGTCACCTCCCGCGCCGCCTCGGTCAGCGGGTACTCGCCCCAGAGGTAGCCGTCGAGATGGCGGCGCAGGCCGTCCTGGTCCACGCCGAAGAGCATGTGGATGCCCGGCGAGAGGATGTCGAGGTCGACGACGCCGACGCGCATCCCGCGCCCGGCCAGCACCGCGGCGACGTTGGCGGTGGTGTTCGACTTGCCGGTGCCGCCCCGGAAGGAGTGCACCGACACCACGGTGGTCGTCGCGGCGGGCCGCGTGGTCGTCATGACGTTCCCCTCTCCTGCCGCTCCCGCCCCGACCGCAGGTCCGCGGCTCGGCGCTGCAGGTCGGCGAAGTAGTCGGTCTCGGTGATGGCGGCGACGGCGCGGTCCGCGCGCGCCCGGTCGATCTCGATGCGCAGCGCCCCGACCTGGGCGCGCAGCCTGCGCTCGCGCTCGGCCACCTCGTGCGCCATCCGGCCGAACACCCGGGCGAGCAGGCCGAGGGCGTCGGACCGGGAGGCGACGCCCTCGAGGTGGTCGGGCCGGAACTCCCCGCGCTCGACGGCCGCCGCGGCGTCGACGACGAGACCGACCTGCTCGCGGTACTCCTTCTCCAGGTCCGACAGCCGCTTGCGGGCCAGCCCCGCACCCAGCCGGGCGCGCAGCAGGGCCGGGTCGAACGGCTTGGGCAGGAAGTCGTCAGCCCCCAGCTCGATGCAGCGCAGGACCCCCGCCCGGTCGTCCGCGCCGGAGATGACGATCACCGGGAGCGACCGGGTGGCCGGCTCGTCCCGCATCCGGCCCAGCACCTCGTACCCGTCGAGGACCGGCATGACGATGTCGAGCAGGACCAGGTCGAACGCGCCCGAGCCGAGCAGCTTCCACCCCTGGCCGCCGTCGACGGCCACCTCGACCGACAGCCCCTCCCGCTCGACGGCCCGGCGCAGCAGCAGCCGGTTCACCGGGTCGTCGTCGACGACGAGCACGCGGCCCGGCCCCAGCGGCCCGGGCATCCCCGGCCGCCCGGTCATCGCGTCACCGCGTCCGGCGAGCGGGGTTCCAGCAGGCGCAGCAGGTCCATCCACCCCGAGAACGTCACGACGTCGTCGGTGCCGGGCCGGCCGACCGTGCCCACCACCCGGCCGTCCTCGGTCGGCCGGATCTCCACGACGAACCGCTCCGCGGCTCCGTTCCCTGCCATGCTCCACGCTCCCCTCACGCGACCGGTTCACCGGTCGGCAGTTCGCCCAGCACGGCGTCGACGTCCGCCGCGATCTCCGTGACGAGCGCGACGCGGCCCGTCGGGTCCGCCTCCAGCGCGGCGCACCGGGTCGCGAGCGCGGTCGCGCCGAGCGTCGCCGCCGTGGACTTCAGGGTGTGCGCCGCCGTCCGCACCGCGGCGTCGTCCCCGGCGTCGCGGCCGGCGCGCAGCCGGGCCACCAGCCGCGGCATCTCCTGCACTGCCGCCTCCATCAGCTCTGTGACGACCCCGGCTCCGCCGGGGCCGAACGACCGCGCCAGGTCTGCCAGCACCGCAGGATCGAGGGCGGCCCCGCCGGGTCCCGCGACACCCGGCCCGGCGGCACCGGTGGTCGCCGGGCCGGGGCAGCGGCGCAGCACCTCCGCGAGCCCGGCGAGGCGGATGGGCTTGGCGAGGTAGTCGTCCATCCCCGCCGCCAGGCACATCTCCCGGTCCCCGTCCATCGCGTTGGCCGTGACCGCGACCAGCCACGGCCGGGGCCCGGTCCCGGCCCGGATCCGCCGCGCCACCTCCAGCCCGTCGACCTCGGGCATCTGCACGTCGAGCAGCACCGCGTCGTAGGGGCGGGCCGCAACGGCGTCGAGGACCTGCCGGCCGTCCTCGGCGACGTCGGCCCGGTACCCCAGCCGGTCGAGCATCGCCAGCGCGAGGGTGCGGTTGACCGGGTTGTCCTCGGCGAGCAGGAGCCGCAGCGCCCGGGCAGGCTCGGCCGGGGGCGGACCGGCCGGGGCCGGCGGCGCGTCCGGGGCCCCGGGGCCGAGCACCCCGGACAGGACCGCCGCCAGCCGGTCCCGCCTGACCGGCTTGGTCAACCACGCCCGCACGGCGGCGCCGTCGCGGACCCCGCCCAGCGAGGACAGGCACACCACCGGCGGCCCACCGGCCTCACGCATGCGGGCGGCGAGGGTGATCCCGTCCATCCCGGGCATCGCCACGTCGAGCAGCGCGACGTCGTACCCCGTTCCCGCGACCACCCGCTCGAGCGCCTCCAGCGGCGATCCCGTGCCCTCGACCACCATGCCCCACGAGCCGCACTGCGCCGCGAGGATCCGCCGGTTGGTCGCGTTGTCGTCGACGATCAGGACCCGACGCCCCGCGAGCGACACCGGGTCCGGACGGGGCGGGGCGGCGACGGGCCGCGCGGCCACCGCGAACCCGAAGGTCGTCCCGCGGCCCACCTCGCTGCGCACCCACACCCGCCCGCCCATCAGCTCGGCCAGCCGCCTGCTGATCGCCAGCCCCAGGCCCGTGCCGCCGTGGCGGCGGGTGGTCGACACGTCGACCTGGCTGAACGAGCGGAAGAGCCGATCGAGCCGGTCGGCCGGGATCCCCGGGCCGGTGTCCGCGACCTCCACCACGAGCTCGTCCGGCCGCGCCGACACCGTGACGACGACCTCGCCGCGCTCGGTGAACTTCACGGCGTTGCCGAGCAGGTTGACCAGGACCTGGCGCAGCCGGGTCGGGTCGCCCGCCACGGCGGGCGGCACGTCGTCCCCGATCGCGCACAGCAGTTCCAGGCCCTTCTCCGCGGCGCGCGGGGCGAGCACGTCGAGCGCGTCCTCCACGCAGTCCCGCACGTCGAGCGGCACGCACTCCAGCTCCAGGCGGCCCGCCTCGATCTTGGAGAAGTCCAGTACGTCGTCGATGATCGTCAGCAGCCCGTCACCGCTGCGCTCGACGACCCCCAGCAGCTCGCGCTGCTCCGCGTCGAGGTCGGTGGTGAGGAGCAGCTCGGTCATGCCGATCACGGCGTTCATCGGGGTGCGGATCTCGTGGCTCATGTTCGCCAGGAACGCACTCTTGGCCTCGTTCGCCGCGTCGGCGGCGGCCCGGGCGGCCCGCGCCTGCTCGTGCAGCCGGGCGCTCTCGATCGCCCCGGCGAGCTGGCCCGCGACCGTCTCGGCGAGTGCCAGCTCGGCCGGGGAGAACCGCCTGCGGCGCTCACCGGTCTCGGCCAGCACCATGCCGATCGTCCGGCCGCCCCGACCGAGCAGCGGCGCGGCCACGAACCCGCGCACGCCGCGGGCCGCGACCGACTCCCGCGCGGCCGCCTCCACCGCGTCGAGGTCGGTGACGGCCACGGCCCGGCGCAGCGCGACGGCCCGCTCGGCCGGCCCGCCGGGGGTCAGCGGGACCTCGGCGCCCACGGGGGACGCCGCGCCCGGTGCGGTGCCGTACGAGGCCCGGACGACCATCCGCTCCCCGTCCTCGTCCAGCGCGACCGCGGCCGCGCGGACGCGGAAGAGCGCGGCGAGCTGCCGCGCGGCGCCGTCGAGGACGTCCTGCAGCGACGCCGCCGTCGCCACCGTGCGGGAGATCGACCCGAGCGCGGCGAGCTGCTCCCGGTCACGGGTCAGGCTCTGCGCGATCACCCCGGCGACGGCGGCGATGATCAGGCCGATGCCCATCCGGAAGGTGATCGACACGACCAGGAACGGGTGGCCGTAGACGACGGCCCCGAACACCTCGCGCAGGGTGTAGGCGACGGTCAGGACCCCGATCGCCACCATCGCCCCCCGCAGCTGGAACCGGACGGCCGCCTCCATCGGCAGCACATAGAGCACCGCCCAGATCGCGGTCTCGGTGTCGAAGGTGTAGACGAACACGAGACCGAGGAACACGGTGCCGTTGAGCGTCAGCGCGGCGACGCCGAGTGCCCGGCCGCGGCGGACCGTGGTCGTCCGCGGGATCAGGGGCCAGATGACGAGGTTCCCGACCGCGAGCAGCGCGAGCAGGCCGACCGCGAGCTCGAGCATTCCCGGCGGGTAGGGCAGGTAGTAGGTGAGCACCTGGGCGAGCCCGAACACGAACCCGCCCCAGCGGATCCGCAGCATCGCCCGTTCCGCACGCACGAGCCGCGCCAGCTCCGCGGTCGCGGGGGTGTCGAACTCGGCGGCGGAGTCCGGGGCGCGGGTGGTGGCCACGGCCAGACCCCGGCGACGGGCGCCGCGGCGGCGCGAGCGGCCGGGGCCCGGCGGGCCCGACGGATCCCGGCTCCACGCCACGGTCCACCCCCTCCACCCCCGGGCCACCCGGCCGCGTCGAGGGTGGCAGCGCGCGTCGGGCCGGCGCACCACCCGGCCGCCGTGGGACGGGACGTCTCAGCCGGCGCCCGCCCCACGGGGTGCCCCACGGGGTGCCCCACGGGGCCGCTGCCCGAGCCGGTCCGCCAGCTGGGTGCGGGAGCGGATCCCGAGCTTCGCGTACACGTTGCGCAAGTGGAACTCCACGGTGTTGAGGCTGACGATCAGCTCTGCGGCCACCTCGGGGTTGCTCATGCCGCTCGCGGCGAGCCGGGCCACGCACAGCTCGCGGGGGGTGAGCCGGTCGGTCCGGGGGGACGTCCGCCGGGCCGGGGCGAGTCCGCACGCCGCCAGCTCCTGCTCGCAGCGCAGCAGGGCCGGGCGGGCGCCGAGCCGGTCGAGCACCCCCCGTGCCGCGGCGAGCTCCGCCGCCGCGGCCCGACGGCGGCCCGCCCGGCGCAGCAGCGCGCCGTGCGCGAGGGCCGTGAGCGCCCCGTCGAGGTCGGCTCCCGCCGCGCGGGCGTGG
>JAPLAT010000286.1 GCA_026393175.1 Pseudonocardiales bacterium | reverse complement strand
CTGGCTTCGGCACACCACCTTGACCTGGGTGGAGCGCAACTTCGGGTACGCCATCGCCCGCGCGTACGCCGGGCACAGCGGCGGCCGCAGCGGGGACGTCACCTCCACCTACGTCCGCGCAGACATCACCGAAGTGGCCGCTGCGCTCGCGGCGCTGTCCGGCGAGCAGCATCCGCTCGCGCCGACCCCACTGCAGGATCGGCGCCGGTCGCTCGTCATCCCGGGGAACGGGCGTGAGGCCCAGCTGCCGACCGCCGTCCGCACCCCGACGATTCACGGGCTGACACCCGCCATCTCCGTTGCGCGTGATGCGGCGGCGAGCTTGACCGACGTGCCGGCCGAGCAGCCGGTGACCGCACGGGGGCGGTGAACGCGCACCACTGCGTGAGCCGCGCCCAGGACGATCGTCGGAGCTGGTAGCGGGCGGTGACCTGCTCGGCGCGGATCACGGCGAGCAGCACCAGCGAGACCATCGGGTCGAGCAGCCACGCCGCCCACCACACAGCCGTGAAACCGCTGCTCCGCCGGCGGCGAACCGCTGCACGTTCTCCATCGTGAACAGCAGGCCGAGCCCGATGCCCGTCCAGAGCAACACGTCGACCTGCGCCCCGACCCGCTCCACCCGCAGGGCACCCACCTCGGGGCGGGCCGCGAGCGCGCGCACCTCGGCCGGCCCGCACGTAGGTCGAGGTCGACGAGCCGTCGCCGCCGCCGTCGGTGTGCCCGGCGTAGGCGTGCGCGACGGCGAACCCGAAGTTCCGCTCCACCCAGGTCAGCGTGGTGTGGCGCAGCCAGTGCGTGGAGATCTGCTGTGCCGCTACCCAAGGCAGCGCGTTGCCCAGCCGGGTCCAGAGGTGGTCGTAGCGGCGTCGGGTGATCGGTCGGCCCGACGCATACCGCAGCAGCTGCCCGTCCCGGACGGCGTGACGTTCGACGGCGTGGTGCTGAAGGTGCGCCATCAGGGTCGGGGACACCGGCTGCCAGCGCACGGTCCCCGCCTTCTCCCGCAGGAACACCAGGCACTGGTCGGGGTCGAGGTCCTGGGGCCGCAGGGCGAGGGCGCCGGCGCGGCGGCAGGCCGTCTCGACATGCAGCCGCAGCAGCAGAGTGTCCAGGGCCGGGTCGTCCCCGGTGGTCGCGGCAACGTGGTGGATCTCGGCGAGCCGCTCGTCCGGAACAGCGCGGCGCGTGCTGGGTAGCCGCCGCGGCTTGGCCACCTTCCTCGCCGGGTTGTCGTTGGGGTCGATCAGGCCGTCGTCCTCGGCATGCCGGTAGACACAACGCAGCGCGCTGATCAGATGCTCGGCGGCGCTGCGGCCACCCCGGTTACTGCGTCGGGCCACCACGTTCGTCTTCGTGTCCTCGACGAGCTGCCGGATGTCGGTCGCATTGACTTCATCGAGCCGACGCTGAGGCCACCGGTCGAGGATCCGGTTCCAGTACGAGCCGTACAGCCGGCGAGTCCCGTCGCTGACCGCGTCCCGGACTCGCGGGACGTACTGAGCGAACGTCGGAACGGTCGCGCGTGGCCGGGACACGGCGAGCAGATCGGCCGGCGAGATACCCATCCGGTCGAGCAGTAGCCGCGCGGCGTCGAGCTCGGCCTGCCTGCCGTGGTCGAGCGTGGTCTTCAGTGGCGGTGGCGTGGTCACGGCACGATACCCACGGTCATCGCGGGGTGGTGGGCGGTGAGCAGGGCGTCCAGCGCGATGGGCGGGTGGAGGACTAGCTGACCGGCGACGGGGTCGGCGACGAGGAGGACGCGATCACCGGCCTCAAGCCGGCAGGCCCGGCGCACACCTACCGGGACGCGAAAGTAGAGGTCGGCGCCGATCCTGGATCGTGCCGCAACGGCCGGCACGACGAGGACCGACCCGCGGACCACCGCGAAGTCCAGCGCCTGCGCACGGGTCCAGCCCAGCGCGTGCAGCAGGGCTCGTTCGGCGAGGCGGCCGTACCGGTCCAGCACTGCCAGTCCGTACACGAGGTGGGACGCGCTACGTGACGGCAGCTCCGGGACGGGCGCACCGCGCATCACTGGCCGCTCCATTCGCTGCGAGCGCGTTCCCAGGGCCGTCCGACTTGGGACCACGGCCGGCACGACTCTGGCCAACGGGACGGGAGAAGGAGGCGAGCTGCTGTGTGGAGCGGGCTCAAGCGCACTTGAGCACGGGTACGTCGGATGTTGCAGGGATGCAACTGTCAGGTGGTCGAGTCCCCCCTCGGACACGCACCATAACCCCACGGGGTCGAGGTGATCAGGACTTCCGCCCTGGCCACCCTCGACTCGGGGTCGAACCGCAGCGTGAGGCCCAGACGCTTGTAGACCTCGGCCTTGTCGGCCGGGTCGGCGGCCTTCAACACCGACGCGATACCGCCCAGGGCATCGACGAGCGAGGCGATCTCCTGCTCGGTCATCCGGCGGTTCGCGGGACGCGCCGGCCGGGACGGGCCAGCGGCCGCAGCCCGAGCCGCCTGCGTCTCGGCGATCCAGCCCGCCACGACAGCGGGGTCAGCGCCTGCCTCCAGGGCCGACCGGTACCGCGCCAGCTTCGCGTCGCACTCGGCGATGATGCGACCGGCGGCCGCGGCGGCGGGATCGGGCCGATCGTCCTGCGCGTCGTGCAGGCATCGCAGGGTGTCGGCGAGTCGGTCGGGGGCGAACAGGCCGGCCAACCAGGAGTCCAGCGGCGCCAGCACCTCGTGCTCGGCGACGTAGACGTTGGGCGGGTGCTCGACGGTGTTGGCCAACGCATACTCGCGCGGGTAGCGGCAGCGGTAGTACGCACGGTCGTGGTTCCACTGCCCCTGCATGCGCCGGTCGCACACCCCGCAGTGCACCAGCCCGCGCAGCACGTAGGGCCGCCGCACCCGCCGACGATCACGCACCTTGCCCCGGCCGTGACCCGCCATGACCGTCTGGGCTGTGTCGAACGTCGCGCGGTCGACGAGCGCGGTGTGGGCCGCCGTCTCCGACCACACCCACTCGTCGCGATCGTTCCAGCGCAGCGTGCTGGTGTGGCCGAGCGCGACGTCCTCGACGTCGATGAGCGTCTCGTCCTTGCGCTGCTTGTTCCACACCTGATGACCCGTGTAGCGCGGGTTGGTGAGGATCACGCGCACCGCGCTCTTCGACCACGCGGTACCACTCCGATGCCGGTTGCGCCCCGGATCGTGCGCCGACGGGCTCAGGACACCCTCCCGGGTCAGCCCCTCGGCGATGCTGAAGATCCCGGCACCGGCGAGGTACTCGGTGAAGATCCGTCGTACGACGGGCGCGGTCTCGGGATGGGGTTCGAGAACGTGCAGGCGCCGCCCCTCGGCGGCCTTGCCCGGGTGCGGGTGCGCGCCGCTGTCCCTCAGCCGGTAACCGTACGGCGGCCGGCCGCCGAGGAACCGACCCTCGATCTCGGCCTGCGACCGCATGGCCGCCCGCACCCGGATCCTGATCCGCGTCCGCTCGCCCTTGGACATCCCACCGAAGACCGACATGATCAGGTCGTGGGCCTCGGACTCGGGATCGATTGGTCCGCCCACCTCGGGCACCCACAGGGTGATCCCGTAGTGGACGAGAACCGGGAACGTCAGACCGAATTGGTTGCCGTAGAACGCGCGCTGCGGCTCTCCGATGACGATCGCATCGAAGTCGGGGCCATCCTTGAGCGCGGCAAGCAGCCTCGCCGCCTCCGGCCGTCGCTTCCACGGAATCGACCGGGACTGGCCGATGTCGAAGTACTCCGCGACGAGGCCGCCGTGCTTCTCGACCAGGGCGCGAGCACGGTCGAGCTGCCATCTGCGCGACGCTGCGGGATCCTGATTGTCCTCGGTGGAAACCCGACCGTAGAAGGCGAATCGTTGAGCCACGCACGCACCTCAGCTGTCGTCGTGCTGCCGCCGAAGTAGTCGCAGGAAGGCCATCGCAGCATCGATCGACAGCACGGGCGGCGCCGTCGGCACCCGCACCAGGACGGGCGGATGTGTGGACCCCGTCAATCTAGCTCCCGGTGAGGCCTCGGCTACGTCAGTCACCGCGTCCTGTGGACAACTCCCCCGCTGAACCGGCACGACCGGCACCGTTCGTTCTCGAAGCATGGTCGGCACGATCGGCGTGGGGCTGGACGGCAACGTGGCTCGCCGTTGAGCCACGCGACGGCAACGCTGCAAGGCTGATGAGCTGCGCGATCCGAGAGGTCACGACTCCCGCGAGCCGGGCGGCATGGATGGCGCGTTCCAGACGCTGCTGGGCGCTGGCGAGCTCGTGGGCGCGGTCGTGGACGGCGAGTTCGGGCAGGGCGCGGTGGAGGTGGCGGCCCCACTCCGCGTAAGCGGCGGTGCCGGTCTCCCAGCCGTCGACGGTGTCCGGGGCGAGCGCGGTAGGGCTGGGGTGCTGGCTGCGGGGGTAGAAGTCCATGCCGCGCCAGCCGCAGTCGCAGGCGGAGCGCCAGCCGATGATCTCCCGCCGGGTCGGGGCTGAGCTGCTCGGCGCCTCGGTGCCGTCGTCCTGGACGGCGACGGGGTAACCGGTGTGGTCATAGGCCGGCCGGTAGCCGGTGTCGTGGGTCCACGCCATCGTCGTCGCCCTCCCCCTGCTCGCGGTCGGGCTCGACCGTCGCTGCCGCTGTGGTCGGGGGCGTGGTCGAGCGTGGTCACGGCATGTCCGGCGGTGTTGTCGCTGGTCGCGGTACATCAACCACGGCGCGGTGACGCGACGCCACGCCGACGCAGCGGCCGCTGGTGAACCTCCTAGGGGTCAGGAGGAGGTGTGCAGTGATGGCGTTCGAGCCGAGTTCGGCGTTCCCGCCGCGGGAGGTGCCGGTCCCGATCGCGGACTACGGCGTCCGGCGGTCGGTGGCCGGGGTGGCCGGTGGGGTCGGGACGAGCACGCTGGCGGCCGCGATGGGCGCTCGGGACCGCGGTGTGTTTGTGGGCCGGGCGGTCGACGTGCTGGTGTGCCGGGCCACCGGGGACTCGCTGATCCGCGCCGGGCACGCGGCCCAGCTGATCACCCAGAGCACCGGGCGCAAGCCTGTCGTGGCGGTGACCGCCGCGGATGCCTCGGGCCCGAGCCGCCCGGTCACCGCGCGGCTGCGGTTGCTGGAACCGCATACGGCCGCGGTGGTCGTGCTGCCGTTCATCCGGCGCTGGCGCGACGTGACCGCTCCGCTGGAGGAGGCCCGCGCGCTGTTCGCGGTGCCGCGTACGGATCTGCCGCGTCCGCTGCGCCGCTACGCCGTCGCCGCTCAGAGCCTCGTTGCCGTTCTCGGCGGCCACGCCGTGGCGACTCCGACGCCGCCCGTGGGGCGGTCGATGTCCCGACACATCCTGGGGAGGATGCGATGAGGTCCGTACCGATGGCGGTGCCCGACCCGGGGCCGGTGGCCCCGCCCGGGTTCGCCGAACTCGCCGGCAACCTGCTGGGCTGGGTGAAGTGGGGTGTGCTGGTCGCCGGGGTGCTGGGCATCCTGATCTGCGCCCTGATGCTGATCATCGGCCGGCGCAACCGGTCCGCCACCGCCTACGAGGGCCTGGTCGGGTCCGCGTGGGTGATCGGCGGGCTGGCGCTGGCGTCGGTGGCCGCGCTGCTGGTGGGGGCGTTCCAGCTATGAGACGACTGCCCACGCTCCTCGCGGCGGCGGTGACGCTCGTGGTCGCCACCAGCTGCGCCGCCGCCCCGGAGCCGCCGGCTGCCGGCGTGCTCGTCGACGTGCCCGGCGGGGTCGCCGCCTCGTCGCCGACCCACGGCCCCGGGCTCGTCCGAGACGGTCGCGCGTCCGGGTTCCGCCGCGACGAGCTCGGGGCAGCGCTCGCGGCCAGCCACCTGGCCCCTCGGGTCGGCACGGCAGCGGACCCCGTGATCGCCGTGGCGACCCTGGCCGAGCAGTGCTGGGGTGACCTCGACGCCGCCCGGTCCCGGCTCGCGACCGCGCAGCCGGGCTCCGACGCCCCGCCCCGGGTCGACTCGGCACCGCGAGCGTTGTTCTACCGCCTCGTTGCCGGCGACCCGCGCGACGGGGACGGCGCCGCAGTCGTGGTGTCTCTACTGGCCACCACCGAGCAGGCCGAGGTTGCGGGCGGGCTGTCCCGGATGGATCTCACCCTGCGATGGACGGGCGGGGACTGGCGGCTGCGCGTGCCGGTGCAGCGCCCGGCGCTGCACGCCGGCACGGACGGCTACACGCTGCTCGGGGGCGCGCCGTGACGGTACTGGCGCAGGGCTGCGGCCCCTTCGACCTCGGCTGTCAGGCGGGCGAGGCGGTCGACTCGGCCTTCACCGGAATCGTGCGCATTGTGGCCACCGGCGCGGCTGACCTCGTCGTGTCCATGTCGGCGTGGTGGGTGGAGCAGCCGAGCGTCAACCCCCTCGACGACGTCATCATCTCCGCGCAGAACGCCACCCGCCCGCTCATCCTCATGATCCTCGTCGGCGGCGTCCTCGTGCAGTCCATCCGCATCATCCTGTCGCGCAAGGGCGAGCCCGCGGCCATGGTGGCCACCGGTCTGGTGCGCTACGCGCTGGTGTCCGCGCTCGGGCTCACGACGTTGCAGCTCGCTCTGCGGGCCGGGGACGCCCTGGCCGCGGACCTGCTCGACGGGGCGGTCGGGAACTTCGCCCAGCTGATGCAGGACCTGCTGACCCGGGGCGAGGGCGACGGCCTGTTCGTGGTGCTGCTGGTCGCGCTGATCGCCGCGGTGCTGTCGCTGGTGCAGTGGGTCCTGATGGCGCTGCGCCAGGCCGGGCTGCTCGTCCTGGCCGCGATGCTGCCCCTGGCCGCGTCGGGGTCGCTGACCCGCTCGACCCGCGGCTGGCTCGACAAGATCATGGTGTGGCTCCTCGCCATCGTGGTCTACAAGCCGGCCGCCGCGTTCATCTACTACGTCGGGTTCTCCTACATGTCCTCGGCGAGCCAGGACGGGGCGGCCGGGAACCTCGGCACAGTGCTGACCGGTGTCGTCGTGCTGCTGCTCGCGGTCATCGCGATGCCGGTGCTGCTGAAGTTCTTCGCCTGGTCGGGCACCCAGATCGGCGGCGGCAGCGGCGGTGGGTCCGGGTTCCTCGGCGCGGTGGGAGCGGTGGCGATGGCAGGCTCACCCGGCCGGTCGGCGGTGGACCGGGCCGCGGCGATGGAGACCAACGGCCCGGGCTCGTATGCGAGCTTCGGGCAGCACCCGCCGATGGCGATGCCGATAGCGACAGGGGCTGTCCCAGCGCCAGGTGGCGCCGCGCCCGGGACGGCTGCGGCGAGCGGCGGTCCCGGCGGCGCAGCCGCGGCAGGCGGCGTGGCCGGCACGGTCGTGGCGACGGGCGCGGCGGCCGCTGCCGGGGTACGCGCGGCCGGCCGTGGTCTGACCGGCGGCGCGGACAGCGCATCACGTGCCGGTGGGACGCCGGGCGGTGAGCCGAGATGAGCGACCGGGTCGAGGGACCTCGGCTGTATGGGAACTGGCGGGCCGAACGAGGCTGGGGCGTGGGGGCGCTGTCGTCGACGGCGACCGTGGTCGTGTTCGGTGCGGTGCTGGCACCGCTGCTGGCGGTGTCGGCGTTCCCGCCCGCAGCGCTCCCGCTGTTCGCGGTGTCCGCCGTCGTCGTCGGCGGGACGGTCGTGCGGGTCGGCGGGCTGAGCCTGGCCGACGTCATCGTGCGGCGCCTGCGGTTCCACCGGGCCCGGGCGGCGGGGTGGACCGAGTGGTCGGGCGGGGTGTTGACCGAGCACTCGCGCGGGTCCGACCTGCCCGGGGTGCTGGCCCCGCTGCGGCCGGTGGAGGTCGACGACGGCCGCGGCGGCCGGCACGCCCTGCTGTGGCACCGGCGCACCGGCACGTTGACCGCGGTGCTGCGCTGCTCGCCGATCGGGCTGGACCTGGCCGATCCCGACCGCGCCGACGGCTGGGTCGCCGCCTGGGGGGCGCTGCTCGCCGACCTCGGCTACGCCCCGCTGGTGCGGCACCTGTCGGTCACCGTCGACACCTCCCCCACCGGCGGCAGCACCGTGCGCGACCACGTGGCGGCCGCGCTCGACACGGGCGCCCCGGCGCTGGCCCGCCGGATCATGGCCGAGTTGGCCGACCTGACCCCGGGCACGACCGCGGAGGCCGACACCCGGGTCGCGGTCTGCCTGGATCCCGCCCGCGCCACCCCACGCCCGGCCGATCTGCTCGCCGCGGCGGTGGAGGTCGGGCAGCGGCTCCCGGCGATCGAGAACCAGCTCGCCGCGTGCGGCGTCGCGGTCCTCGGCCGCGCCGGCACCGGGTGGCTGACCGGCCGGATCCGGGCCGCGTTCGACCCGCACGCCCGCCCCGACCTCACCCGCGACGACCGCGAGACGCTCGCCTGGGCCGACGCCGGCCCGGTCGCGGCGCGGGAGCGCTGGGACACCTACCGCCACGAGGGCGGGCTGTCGGTGACCTGGGGGCTGCGGGAGGCACCGCGCCAGGCCGTCGCCGCCGCCGTGCTCGCCCCGCTGCTGTCGCCCGGGGCGTTCCCCCGGCGGGTCACCTGGCTCTACCAGCCCTACCCGGCCGAGCAGGCCGCCGCGAAGGTCGAGAACGAGGTCACCTCCGGGCAGGTCCGCCGCGCGTGGGCGGCACGCACCCGGCGGGACGAGACCCAGCGCGAACGCGACGACCGCGCCCGCGCGGTCCAGTCCGCCCGGGAGGAAGCCGAAGGGGCCGGGGTCGGCCGCTTCACCCTCTACGTCACCACCACCGTCACCACCGACGCCCACCTCGCAGCGGCGGTCGCCGACGTCGAGCAACGCGCCGGACAGGCCAAGCTCCAGCTCCGCCGCCTGCGCGGCGCCCAGGCCGCCGGGTTCGCCGCCGCCCTCGGCATCGGCATCGACCCCACCGACCTCGCCGGCCGCCGCACCCGCTGACCAGCGCGGGCGACGACGACGCGGACCAGCACGGCCGGGTGGCCGCCCGAATCGCTTCTTGGAGGAGACAGTGGACCGCAACAGCGACACGGCCGACACCACCGCCGTGAATGAGCTTCCGGTGCCCCGCTCGTGGGGGTGGCCGACCCCCGGCGGGGGACGGGCCGGGCACGTCGAGCCCGGCGCGCGGTTCGCCGGCACGACCAGCCAGCTCTGCGGGCTGTTCCCGTTCGCCACCGCGTCCGGCGGAGACGTCCGCGGGGTGCCCGTAGGCCGTCATCTGCACACCGCCGAACCCGTCGGCCTGGACCCCGCTCACTGGCTGCGCACCGGACTGGTGTCCAACACCGGGGTGTGGGTGCAGGGCCAGCCAGGCATCGGGAAATCCTCGATCACCAAGCGGATGCTCGCCGGACTGGTCGCCTTCGGCATGCGCGCGGTCATCCCCGGCGACATCAAGGGCGAGTACACCCCGCTGGTCACCGCCCTGGGCGGCGCGGTGTGGCACCTCGGCCGCGGCCTGCACTCCCTCAACCCGCTCGACGCCGGCCCGCTGCGCGCGGCCCTGACCCGTGCGCCAGCCGAGCAGCGATCGCGGCTGGTCGAGACCCTCCGCGCACGCCGGCTGTCGCTGTTGGAAGCGCTGATCACGATCGTGCGCCGCGACGAACCCGACGTCACCGAACGCCGCCTGCTCGGGACCGCGCTCGACCTCGCCGTCACCACCGCCGGCCCGCGCGAACCGCTGATCCCCGACGTGCTCGCCGTCCTGCTCTCCGCAGCCACCCCGCTAATGTCGATCACCGCCGCGGCGGACGACCTGGACTACCGGCGCACCACCCGCGCGCTGGTCAACGCGCTCGGCCTGCTCTGCGACGGCACGCTGCGCGGCATCTTCGATCGCCCCTCCACCGCCCGGTTCGACCCCGACACCCCCGCAATGTCCCTTGACATCTCCGCGCTCGACGACGATGCCGACGATGTCGTCGCCGCCGCGATGCTCTGCTCCTGGGCCTGGTCCGCCGCCCTCGCCGACGCCGCCGCCCATGGCGAGCAGCCGCGCAACGTCGTGCAGGTCCAGGACGAGCTGTGGCGGGCCCTGCGGGCCGCTCCCGGCCTGGTGGAGCGCTCCGACCGCATCACCCGCCTGGGCCGCCACCGCGGCGTCGTGTCCTTCCAGGTCACCCACTCCCTCGACGACCTCGACGCGTTGCCCACCGAGGCCGACCGGGCCAAGGCCCGCGGACTGGCCTCCCGCAACGGCGTCCTGCTCCTCGGCGGCATGGCCGAGAGCGAGCTGGACGGGCTGCGCCGCATCACCTCGCTGTCCGACGGAGAAGCCGCACTGATCACCTCGTGGGCGGCCCCGCCCACCTGGCACGCCGGGCGACTGCATCCCGGCCGCGGCAAGTACCTGATCAAGTCCGGGCAGCGCGTAGGCCTGCCGGTCGCGCTCAGCCTCACCCCCAGCGAGATCGCCCTGCACGACACCGACCGCGCCTTCGCCAGGCAGAGCCACGGCGGCGAGCCCGATCCTGACGTCGAGCGGAGGGACGCCGTGCCCGGCACGACCGCATCGCCGACAGCGGCACCAGCGGTGCGCGGTCACCGCCGGGCCGGCCGGAGCTCGCGGTGAGCGCCGGACCGCTGCGCGAGGCGGCCGCACCCCTGCTGCTCATCGGCGCCCTCGCCGCGGCGGCGGTGCTGACCGGCGACGTGTGGCTCGCCGCCGGCCTGGCCGCCCTCGCCGGGACCGGCAACTGGCCGGCCACCGACCTCGGACCGGAGCTGCTGACGACGCTGCTGGCGGGGGGCCCGGACGCCCTGCTCGTCGAGCGCGCTGACGCCACGGTGTTCCACGTCGTCCTCGCCGGCACGGTCGGCGTCGAACTCGCTGCGGTCGTCGCGATCGCCGTCGCGGTCGAGCGGCGCCGTGACCCGGGCAGCACCCGCCGATCGCTGCTGCGCCGCCGTGACCTGGGCGACCTCACCGGCCCGAAGGCCCTCGCGCGCGCCCGCACCCTGCGTCCCGCCGCCCGCGAGCTCGACCCGCGCGGGGCGGGGCTGCGGCTGCTGTCGGTCGACGGACGCCCCGTGTCGATGTCGTGGGAGGACGTCGCCCTGATCATCATGGGGCCGCGGTCGAACAAGACCAGCGCCATCGCCGTTCCCACCGTCCTCGCCGCCCCCGGCCTCGCCGTCGCCACCAGCAACAAGGCCGACCTGTGGGCGCTGACCACCGGCATGCGAGGCCAGGCCGGACCGGTGTGGACGTTCGACCCGCAACGGATCGCGCACGCCCCGCAGAACTGGTGGTGGGACCCACTGCGGTCGATCGCAGACGCCGACCCCGCCGAACGGGTCGAGGCCGCCGCCCGGCTGGCCGGGCACTTCGTCGGCACCATCACCGGCGAACGCAAGGACCCGTTCTTCCACGCCGCCGCCGAACAGATCCTCACCGCCACCCTGCTCGCCGCCGCCGTCTCACACGGCTCGATGCGCCAGGTCGTCGACTGGCTCCAACCCGGCCAGCGCGGCGCCATCGCCGCCCTCGACAAGGCCGGCGCCAGCACCGAGGCCGCCGACCTCGAAGCGACACTGACCGGCGCGGACGTCACGACGAAGGGCATCTACCAGACCGCCCGCACCGCGACCAAGGCGCTGACCAGCGAGCGGCTGATGCGCTGGATCACCCCGCCCGACACCTGGCGCACCCCGCCCCCCGACGGTGCTGGGCCGGTCGAGTTGGACCTGTGGGACCTGCTCGCCGTCGCCCGTCGCGGCCCCGCCACCCTGCACCTGCTTTCGAAGGAAGGCGCAGGCACCGCCGCCCCCGTCGTCACCGCCCTGGTCGACCGCGTCCTGGAGATCGCCGAACTCCTCGCCCAGGCCGAGGGTGGCCGGCTCGAACCACCCGTGGTCGCCGTCCTCGACGAGGCCGCGAACATCTGCCCCATCCGCGCGCTGCCCCAGCTCTACAGCCACTACGGGTCCCGCGGCATCCAGGTCCTCACCATGCTGCAGAGCTACCAGCAGGGCGCCGGGGTCTGGGGCGAGCAGGGCATGCAGGCCCTGTGGTCCGCGGCCACGATCAAGCTCGTCGGCGCCGGCGTCGACGACCACGCCTTCCTGCAGCGGCTGTCCGGCCTGATCGGCGACCACTACGTCGAGCGGATCTCCACCAGCGTCGACCGCAGCCGGGTCTCCCGGCAGTACGCCCGAGCTCGGGAGCCGATCCTCCCCGCCTCTGCGCTGCGCGCCATCACCCGCGACCACGCCGTCCTGCTCTCCACCGGCCGGAAGGCCGCCCTCGGCCGCCTGCACCCCTGGTACCGCGAACACGACCACACCGACATCAGCACCTACGCCGAGACCGCGCTGGCCGAACTCCGCCACGCCGCCGCGGCCGCGCTCGGAACCGACAACCCCGTCAACCGCCCGCCCTCCGGCAGGCCAGGCGAAGGAGACCGACGATGACGACCACCGCCGACGGCCACCCGGAGCTGCGGCTCCTCGCCGAACTGGCCGCCCGCGTCCAGGCCCTGGAGGCCTGGCGGGCTCACCAGACCGACCTGCTCGACGAACTCCTCAACGGCGCACCGCAACACGCCGGCGACCGCGAAGACGGTCTCGACGACGACGCCATCGACGAACTCGACGACACGATCGACGCCGACCAACTGATCGCCTGGGTCCACACCCACATCACCTCGATGATCGCCCGCCCACTGCGCGGTGAGCTGACCTGGTGCCCCGTCTGGTGGGAGCACACCGAGGCCGTGTTCCGGTTCGAGGCCCTGCACCGCGCCTGGGCCGAGCTCGCCGCAGAACCCGGCACCGCCATGTCCGTGTGGATCCGCGACCACCTGGACCCCTGCCTGCGCGAATTGCTGTCGCCGCTCGGCCCGTTCGCCGACTGCGCCCACAACGAGCGCTACCGCTCGATCACCACCCACACCCCCGTCGCGACCCTGCCCACCCGCGTCCCAACCTGACCCGTGCGCGCGCTACTCCTCGGCGTCAGCGGCCTCGTCGCCACCCTGCTGCTTCCCCTGCTGCTCATCGGCGCGCTGCTCGGCAGCCTGCCCAGCACCCCCGCCGGCGCCGCTCCCGACCTCGGGGCGTCCGTGGGCGACCTGCCCGTGCCCGCGCCGTTCACCGGGGCCGACACCGACTGCACTGCCACCGACCCCACCGGTGGACGCTGCCTCACCCCCGCCACCCGCCACGCCCACGACGAGGTCGTCCGCGCCTTCGGCTCACCCGGTCCCGGACAGCCGATCCGCTCCGCAGGCTGCTGGGACGCCCACGCCTGGAACCCCCGCAGCGACCACCCCCGCGGCCGCGCTTGCGACTACTTCCCCACCGGCGCCGGCACCTTCCCCACCGGCGCCGACCTCGCCAGCGGCTGGGCGCTCGCCGAGTGGCTCCGTGCCCACGCCGACGTGCTGCACGTCAAGTACGTCATCTGGCAAGGCCGATTCTGGTCACCCACCACGCCGGACCTCGACGGATGGGGCAGGCCCTACACCGGCGGCGGCGTCTACGACCCCACCGACGCCACCGGAGGGCACTACGACCACATCCATCTCTCGATCGCCGGCAGCTAGCGCGACAATCGCGCTCCTCGGCATAGCGCTTGTAGTGGTCATCGAGCCGCGCTCGGCGACGAGCCGCTCAGGAATCATCGAGACCTCTGATGCTGATCGGAGGTTCAGTTCCTTGGGCATACGGGCACCCAGCCATTCCCGAGCCGCGCTCGCCACCCCAGAGATCAACAAGCGACCGAACGATCAACCGCTGCGATGGATCCAGGCTGAGCGGCCCCGTAGCGTTCGCCCTCGTGAGCCCACCGGCCCCCAGCGGCCTCGAACGCGCCCTGTTCGGCGGGGCGGGCACCGCCGAAATCGACCGGTGGGTGGCTGGCGCGGTGCGGGAGGCGCTCGGTGTCGCGGTCATCGCGGTGCTCTTCCGCGCCGGGCGCATCGACGCGGTGTACGGCGTGCGGCTCGCGGACGGGCGCGACGCCGTTGTCAAGGTTCACCGACCGCCCGCCGACCCCGAGGCGCTCGCCGCTACCGGGAAGGTGCTGGACCTCCTCGCATCTGCCGACTACCCGTGCCCGCAGTTGCTGGGCGCGCCGATAGCGCGGGACGGGCGGGTGGCGACCGTGCAGTCCTTTCTCACCGGGGGCCTGCCCGCCGACGCGAGCCGACCGGCCGTGCGCCGGGCGCTGGCCGCCTCGCTCGCGGAGCAGGTCGACGTGCTGCGCC
>JAPLAT010000168.1 GCA_026393175.1 Pseudonocardiales bacterium | reverse complement strand
CGACGACCCGGTGCTCACCTTGTCGACGGCGCCGGTGCCCCCGTTCTCGCGGAACCAGCGCACGGTGTCGGGCTGCAGCACGATCCCCGCGCCGCGGCCGTCGAGCAGCTCGGGGGACCGCTCGAACACGTCCACCCGCATCCCGAGCTCGCGCAGCACGAGCGCGGCGGTGAGCCCGCCCATCGAGCCGCCGACCACGATCACCCGTGGCTGGTCGTCGGTCATGGCACGTCCTCTCGGTCCTGTTCTGGCGAGCGTTCCCCACGTCGAGGGTCCGGAGCACTGTGTCAGCGGCCAGCCGGTGCGAATTCTGCTGTGGCTCGACACAGTGGCATGCTGCCCGGCATGACGACGGAGACCCGCCACGACGAGGTCCGCCGCTGGCTGGCCGGGGTCGGCACCATCGCCGCGGCGGTGAACGCCCCGGTGGAGCTGCCCGCGCTGCTGGACCTGATCGCGGCCACCGCGTGCGAGCTCACCGGGTACGAGGCCGGCGGCGTGCTCCTGGCTGACGACGACGAGCACGCGCTCTACATCTCCGGTGCGCACGGGCTCTCGGCCGAGTACGTCGCGCGGGTCAACGCCGAGCACACCATCAAGCTCGGCTCCGGGCCGTTGAGCGCGGGGCCCTCGAGCCGCGCGTTCCGCACGGCCGAGCCGGTCGCGATCTCCGACCTGTCCGAGGACGCGTCGTTCGCCCCGTGGGTGGCGGCCGCCCTCGAGTACGGCTACCGCGCGATCGTCGCCGTCCCACTGCTGGTCGGCGGCAGGCCCGCGGGCACGCTGAACTGCTATCGCACCGGCGTGCACCCCTTCGGCACCGACGAGATCGACCTGCTCAAGACCCTCGCCAACCAGGCAGGCATCGCCCTGGAGACAGCCCGGCTGCGCGACCACGAACGCCGCACGATCGACGATCTCGAACTGCTCAACCGGTCGCTGACCGCGCAGCACCGGCTCCTGGAGCAGGCCGAGCAGATCCACCACGAGCTCACCGCCGTCGCCCTGCGGGCCGGCGGCGTGCCGGCCGTCGCGGACGCACTGGCCCGGCTGCTCGCCCGGCCCGTCCTCGTGGCCGACCCCGCCGGTCAGCCGCTGGCCAACGCCCAGCACCGTGGCGTGCTGCTCGACCCGGCGCCGATCGCGGTCGCCGCGGCCGACGACGCGGCCGCGACGCTGCAGGACTCGCCCACCGGCGACCTGATGACGGCCCCGGCCGTGCTCGGGGACGAGCTCGTCGCCCGGCTCTGGCTGCCCGGCCCGGTGGCGGAGCTGGGCCCTCTCGACCGGCGCGCGGTGGAGCACGCCGCCGTCGTCTGCGCGCTGGAGCTGCTGCGCCAGCGAACCGCGCTCGAGGTGGAGTGGAGGCTGCGCGGCGACGTGCTCAGCGACCTGCTGGCCGGCGGCGCCTCGGCGGCGCTCGCCGCGCGGGCCGAGTCGCTCGGGCACGACCTCACCCGCCCGCACTCGGTAGTGGTGGTGAAGGCCGACCGCCCCGACGGGCCGATGCACCGGATGGGCGGGCCGGGCGGTGTCCGGCGCCTGCTGGGCGTCGCCCAGGTCACCGCGGACGGTCCGGGACCCCGGCCGCTCGTCACGAGCTGGGGCGACCACGTGGTCGTGCTGTGGCCGGAGGGCAGACCCGGGCCGCGGGCCGACCCCGTGGACGCGGCCGAGGCCATCCGGCAGGCCGCCCAGCGCGCGTTCGGCGGCGCCACCGCGTCCGCCGTCGTGGGCCGCCGCTGCACCGCGCTGTCCGACTACGCCTCCGCGTTCCGGATCGCCCGGGGCGCGCT
>JAPLAT010000294.1 GCA_026393175.1 Pseudonocardiales bacterium | reverse complement strand
CGCGCCGGGGCGGGGGCCGAACGTCGGCGACCGGCCGGAGTCGCCGTCCCGGGAGCCGAAGAGCTCGTCCCCGGGCTCGGCCAGCCGGTGCGCGCCGGCCTCCGCGGGCGCCGGGCGCGGGCGGCGCGAGTCGTCGGCGTCCGGTCGCGGGGTCAGGTCGGTGGGCTGCTCGTCGTGCGGTCCGGCGGGGTGGGCGGCGCCGTAGCGGCCCGGCTCCCGGTCGGTGCCGGTCCCGGCCCCGTCGAGGTCGTCCCGGCGGGGCTCGGCCCCGTGCGAACCGGCCCCGTGCCGATCGTCCCCGTGCCGGTCGTCCCCGTGCGCCCGGTCCCCCTCGTCGGGGTGCGCGTCGTCGCGGCGCTGCTCGTCGTCACGGCCGTGCAACAGGTCGTTCAGCATGCCGCGGACGCCGCGGCCGCCGCTCTGGTCGGAGGGGGTCATCGGGAGTGCTCCTCACGGGTCGGGACGTGCCTGCCGTTGGAGTGCGGGTCGGCCTGCTCGGGGTGGCCGGAGCCGTGCTGTCCCAGCAGGGCCTCGACCAGAGCACGGTAGGACGTCACGGCGTGTCGCTGCTGCTCGGTGTCGACCGGGCCGCGCTCGGTCGCCTCGCGGACGGCGCGCGCCTCCCGGTACTGCTGCACCACGCCCGGATGGGCGACCGACACGTCCTCGGCGCGCCGCTCGGCGTCGTCCACGGGGTAACCGCGCGTGCGCATGATGTCGACGACGAGCGCGTCCGCCGACCGGACCGCGCCGACGGGGTCGTCGACGAAGTCCCGCTGGACCTGCGCCCAGGAGGCGCTGAAGCGCTCGCGCTCGGCGGGCTCGAGCTCGCGGACGTCGAGCTCGTCGTGGCGCTGCTCGCGCTCCCGGAGGCGGGCCTCCGCCTCGCGGGGGTCGCCGGTCTCGGCGAGCTCCCGGTCGTACTCCGGCCCGTAGTGCTCCTGCAGCCGCTCGGACCGGCGCTTGCGGGCCAGGAGGAGGCCGGCCACGGCCAGTCCGACGACGAGCAGGACGATGACGACGACGAGGACGATCGCGGTGGGTTCCACCGGGCACCTCTCTGTGTGGCGAAGGTCTCACTCGTGCGAGTGAACCGATGACGCATGTTTCCCGATGTATCGGCTCCGGAAACGTCATCCCGCGCTGCACCACGCGCCGGGGGTGTGGGTGCCGTGCGTGACGCGCAGCCGCAGCGGCCGGTCGGTGGGCGGCCGCTCGGGGCGCCAGGGGAACCGGGGGGCCGCCGGCCGGGCGGCGGCGTGCGCGGCCAGCGCCGCGGGCAGCAGCCGTAGCCGGTCGGCCAGCCACGTCTCGTCCCACGGGCCGTGCTCGCGGATCGACGCGGCGGGGCGGAACTCGAGGTAGACCGTGCGCCGTCGCGGGCCGGTGCCGGGCGGCGAGCCGTGCACCAGCATGTCGTCGTGCACCAGCACGTCCCCGGCGCGCAGCGGCAGCTCCACCGCCCCCGGCACGGCCCAGCCGTGGTCGTCGCGCAGCGCGCAGGCGTCGGCCCGCGCGTGCTGCGAGCCCGGGACGACGTGCAGGGCGCCCCCGCCCGCGACGGCGTCGTCCAGGTAGACGTCGACGTTGAACAGCCGGTGCTCGCGCCCGTGCACCGCGTCCTGGTGCCAGGGCACCGCCGCGCCGGTCCCGGCCGCCTTGACCACGAGCGACTCGTAGGTCGGCACGAGGTCCGGCCCGGCCAGGCTCGCGGCGATCCCCAGGACCTCGGGCGAGCCCAGCAGCTCCAGGGAGGCGGGGGAGCCCTTGTCGTGCAGGTAGTCGACCCGCCAGAGCGACCCGTCGCTGAACAGGTGGTCGGCGGTGGGCGGCCCGGCGGTCCAGCCCTCGGCGGCGGCACGCAGGCGGGCCAGCAGGTCGGGCGGGATCCGGCCGGGCAGCAGGAGGTATCCCTGGGCGTCGAAGCGGGCGATCTGGTCCTCGGTCAGCAGCATGCCGGTGACGCTAGGGACGATCCGTCGGGCATCCTTCCGGTGTGGACGGGCGTTCTTCCCGGATCCTCGCCCGGCCGGACCCGGTGCACGAGGTGCACGGCCTGGCGTGCCGGCACAGCGCCGTGCCGGTCATGGCGCGCGCGCACCGGCACGACGACGTCGAGGTCGCCCTGGCCGTCGGCGGTGCGGTGGAGCAGGAGCACGGCGGCAGGCGGGTGCGGGTGCCTGCCGGGTCGGCGGTGGTCTTCTGGGCGGCGCTGCCGCACCGGGTGGCGTGGGCGGACCCCGGCGCCACCGTGCGCTGGCTGACCGTCCCGCTGGCCGACGCGCTGGCCTGGGACGTCGAGGGCCGGCACACGGCCCGGCTGCTGGGCGGGGCCCTGTCGGTGCACCCCGACCGCGACGCCGACGCCGGGGTGATGCGGCGCTGGGACGACGACCTGGCCTCGGGCTCCGCGCCCCGGCGGCGCGCCGCCGAGCTGGAGGTGCGCGCCCACCTGGACCGGCTGGGCCTCGCGCCCGCCGCCGACCCCGGCCCGCCCGCCGACCCGGACCCGCACCCCCGGCGCGTCGCCGCGATGGCGGCCTTCGTCGCGGCCCGGTTCCGCGAGCCGGTCTCGGTCGCCGACATCGCCGCGCACGTGCACCTGCACCCCGCGACGGCCTCGGCGCTGTTCCGGGCGGCCACCGGCGTCCCGCCCGGGGCGTTCCTGCTGCAGTGCCGCCTCGCCGAGGCGCAGCGGCTGCTGCTGCTGACCGACGCCGGGATGGACGAGGTCGCCGCCCGTGCCGGGTTCGGCTCGACCAGCGGCTTCTACGCCCGCTTCACCCGCGACCAGGGCTGCCCGCCCGCGGCCTACCGGCGCCGGCTGCGCGCCGCCGCCGCCCGGTAGGTCACCTTCCGTTGACCCCGGATGGCCGGTGTGGTCGAGTTCTGCACCGACGGCAGTGTGAGGAAACCGGTGCGAACCCGGTGCGGTCCCGCCACTGTGACCCGGTCCCGGGGAGCCAGACACTCGCCGCCGTCGTGCACATCCCCACCGGCGAGGGCGCGGACCCTCGAAGAGGAGAGACGTCCATGGCGCCCGTCGTCCTGCTGCTGTCCACCGCGGACACCGAACTGCTCGCCGCCCGCTCCTCGGGCGCGGTCTACCGCACCGCGAACCCCGCCCGCGTCGAGCCCGAGGGGCTGCCCCCGCTGCTCGACGGCGTCGACGTCGTGGTCCTGCGGCTGCTCGGCGGGCGCCGCGCGTGGCCGGAGGGGGTCGACGCGCTGGTGGCGTCGGGCAGGCCGGTGGTGCTGCTGGGCGGGGAGGCCGCCCCGGACGCCGAGCTGATGGGCGCCTCCACGGTGCCCGCGGGCGTCGCGTCCGAGGCGCTGGCCTACCTCGCGGCAGGCGGCGTCGACAACCTGCGCGAGCTGCACCGCTTCCTCTCCGACACCGTCCTGCTCACCGGGGAGGGCTTCGCCGCGCCCGTCCCGGCGCCGGAGTTCGGCGTGCACGGCGACCGCGCGCTCGACCCGGCCCGGCCGACCGTCGGCGTCGTGTTCTACCGGGCGCACGCGCTGTCGGGGAACACCGCGTTCGTCGACGTCCTCTGCGACGCGATCGAGGCCCGCGGCGCCAACGCGCTGCCGGTGTTCTGCGGCTCGCTGCGCGGCGCCCCCGCCGGGCTGACCGACCTGCTCGGCCGGGCCGACGCGCTGGTCGCGACGGTGCTCGCCGCGGGCGGGACCGTCGCCGCCGGGGCGAGCGCGGGCGGGGAGGAGGACTCGTGGGACGCCGGGGCGCTCGCCGCGCTGGACGTCCCGGTGCTGCAGGGGCTCTGCCTGACGTCGTCGCGGGCGGCGTGGGAGGCCTCCGACGCCGCGCTGACCCCGATGGACGCGGCGATGCAGGTCGCCATCCCCGAGTTCGACGGCCGCCTGGTCACGGTGCCGTTCTCGTTCAAGGAGACGGCACCGGGCGACGACCTGCCGACCTACGTCGCGGACCCGGAGCGGGCGGCACGGCTGGCCGGGATCGCGGTGCGGCACGCCCGGCTGCGCTCCACACCGGTCGCCGAGCGCAGGCTCGCGGTCGTGCTGTCGAGCTACCCGACGAAGCACGCGCGCGTGGGCAACGCCGTCGGGCTGGACACGCCGGCGTCGGCGGTCGTGCTGCTCGACGCGCTGCGCGACGCGGGCTACACCGTCGAGGGGTTCCCGCAGGACTCCGACGAGCTGATCCACACGCTGATCGCGGCGGGCGGGCACGACGTCGAGTGGCTGACCGAGGAGCAGCTCGCCGCCGCCCCGTCGCGGGTGCCGCTCGCGGACTACCGGGAGTGGTTCGCCGCGCTCCCCGCGGAGCTGACCGCCGGGATCGTCGAGCACTGGGGGGAGGCGCCCGGGTCGCTCTACGTCGACGGGTCGGACATCGTGCTGGCCTCGCTGACCTTCGGCAACGTCGTCCTCATGATCCAGCCGCCGCGCGGTTTCGGCGAGAACCCGGTCGCGATCTACCACGACCCGGACCTGCCGCCGTCGCACCACTACCTCGCCGCGTACCGGTGGCTGGAGTCGTCGTTCGGCGCCGACGCGGTGATCCACCTGGGCAAGCACGGGACGCTGGAGTGGCTGCCCGGCAAGGGCCTCGGGCTGGGGCCCGGCTGCGCCCCCGACGCCGTGCTGGGCGAGCTCCCGCTGGTCTACCCGTTCATCGTCAACGACCCCGGCGAGGGCACGCAGGCCAAGCGCCGCGGGCACGCCGTCGTCGTCGACCACCTCGTGCCGCCGATGGCCCGCGCCGACACCTACGGCGAGATGGCGAAGCTGGAGCAGCTGCTCGACGAGTACGCCACCGTGCAGGCGCTCGACCCGGCGAAGCTGCCCGCCCTGCGCGCCCGGATCTGGGAGGTCGTGCAGGCCGCGCAGCTGCACCACGACCTGCACGTCGACAGCGCCCCGGACGAGGACTCGTTCGACGACTTCATCCTGCACATCGACGGCTACCTGTGCGAGGTCAAGGACGTCCAGATCCGCGACGGGCTGCACATCCTCGGCGGCGTGCCGGCGGGGGAGGCGCAGCTGAACCTGGTGCTCGCCATCCTGCGCAGCACCCAGATCTGGGGCGGACGGCGCGCCCTGCCCGGGCTGCGCGCCGCCCTGGCGACCTGGGCGGGCGAGGACGAGCAGGCGCTGCTGGCCGCCCCCGGATCGCAGCGGGGTGACACCGCTGCGATGCCGGCCGGCGAGGCAGCCCCGGATCCGGCCACCGCCGGTCCCGTCCCCGCATCGCAGCGGGGTGACACCGCTCCGATCCAGTCGCAGCAGGGTCACCCCGCTGCGACGCGGTTGGCCGTGCTCCGCCACCTCGCCGGCGGCGGCCCGGACCGCTCCGCCGCCGACGTGGTGGACCTGCTCGAGGGCGCGGCCCGGGCGCTCGTCGCCGCCGTGCAGGAGCGGGGCTGGACCGACGCCGCGGCCGTGTGCGCCGACCTCCTCGGCGAGGCCGTGCCGGACGTCGTCGCGGTGCTGGAGTTCGCCTGCCGCGAGGTCGTGCCCCGGCTCGACCGGACGAGCGACGAGGTCGCGGGCGTCCTGCACGCGCTCGACGGCGGGCACGTCCCGGCCGGGCCGTCCGGCTCGCCGACCCGCGGGCTGGTCAACGTCCTGCCGACCGGGCGCAACTTCTACTCCGTGGACCCGAAGGCGATCCCGTCGCGCAGCGCGTGGGAGGTGGGCTCGGCGCTGGCGGAGTCGCTCGTCGCCCGGCACGTCGCGGACACCGGCGAGTACCCGCGGTCGGTCGGGCTGACGGTCTGGGGCACGAGCGCCATGCGCACCCAGGGCGACGACATCGCCGAGATCCTCGCGCTGCTCGGCGTCCGCCCGGTGTGGGACGAGGCGTCGCGGCGGGTCACCGGCACCGAGATCATCCCCGCCGCTGAGCTGGGCCGGCCGCGGATCGACGTCACCGTCCGCATCTCCGGGTTCTTCCGCGACGCGTTCCCGCACGTCATCGCCCTGCTGGACGACGCGTTCGGCGCCGTCGCCGCGCTGGACGAGCCGGACAACCTCGTCCGCGGGCACGTCGAGGCCGACGTCGCGGAGCACGGCGACCGGCGCCGCGCCACCGCCCGGATCTTCGGCTCGAAGCCCGGCGCGTACGGGGCGGGCCTGCTCCCGCTCATCGACGCCCGGAACTGGCGCAGCGACGCCGACCTGGCCGAGGTCTACGCGGTGTGGGGCGGTTACGCCTACGGCCGCGGCCTGGACGGGCGGGAGGCGCGCGCGGACATGGAGACCGCGTTCCGGCGCATCGCCGTGGCCGCGAAGAACCAGGACACCCGCGAGCACGACATCGTCGACTCCGACGACTACTTCCAGTACCACGGCGGCATGGTGGCGACCGTCCGCGCGCTCACCGGCCGCTCGCCCGCCGCGTACGTCGGCGACTCCGCCGTCCCCGACGCCGTGCGCACCCGCACGCTCGCCGAGGAGACCAAGCGGGTGTTCCGGGCGCGGGTTGTGAACCCGCGCTGGATCGCGGCGATGCAGCGCCACGGCTACAAGGGCGCGTTCGAGCTGGCCGCGACCGTCGACTACCTCTTCGGCTACGACGCGACGGCCGGTGTCGTCGACGACTGGATGTACGGCTCGCTGGCGCAGGAGTACGTGTTCGACGCGACCAACCGGGCGTTCATGGAGAAGAGCAACCCGTGGGCGCTGCGCGGCATCACCGAGCGGCTGCTGGAGGCGGCCGACCGGGGGATGTGGGCCAAGCCCGACCAGGACGTCCTGGACCGCCTGCGGCAGACCTACCTCGAGCTCGAGGGCGACCTCGAGGGGGAGGCGTGAACACCCTCGTCGGGCTCGGGGTCGGGCCGGGCGATCCCGAGCTGGTCACGGTCAAGGCCGCGAACCTGCTCGCGGCCGCCGACGTCGTGTTCGTCCCGGTCGCCGACACCGGCGAGACCGGGCGCGCCGAGCAGACCGTGCTGCACTACGCGGAGGCGTGGCGCGTCGAGCGGGTGGTGTTCGCCCTGCACGACCGCGAGCACACCGCGCGCCGCGAGGAGGCCTGGGACGCCGCCGCGCGCCGGGTGGCCGACTGGTTCGGCGAGCACCCCGGCACGACCGCCGCGTTCGCGACGATCGGCGACCCGTGCGTGTACTCCACGTTCACCTACCTCGCCGAGTCGGTCCGCGGCCTGGTCGGCGACCTGGACGTGCGGCTGGTCCCGGGCGTCACGGCGATGCAGGACCTGGCCGCGCGCAGCGGGACCCCGCTGGTGGAGGGGCGCGAGGCGCTGCAGCTGTTCCCGATGACGGCGGGCTCCGCGCGGTTCCGGGAGGCGCTGCTGCGCGGCGACTCGGTCGTCGCCTACAAGTTCGGCCGGATGCTGCCCGAGACCCTCGCCGTGCTGCGCGAGACGGGCCGGATCGCCCACGCCGTGTACGGCGCCGGGCTCGGCCTGCCCGGGGAGGACCTCCGCCCGGCCGCGGACCTGGACCCGTTCGCCCCCGGACCGTACCTCGCCACGCTCGTCGTCCCGCCGGTCCGCGACGGCCGCGGGAGCGGCCTGCGCCGCCCGTGAGCGCGCGGAGGCGCTCCAGCACCCCTGCGCGCTCACGAGCCCCGAAGGGAGCCTTCTGATGCACCTGCCCACGATCACGCCCGTCGACGGGGACGCCCGCGCCGCCGCCCGGGCCCGGCTCGACGACATGACCAAGCCGCCCGGCTCGCTCGGGCGGATCGAGGACCTCGCCGTCACCCTCGCCGGCATCGCCGGGACCTGCCCGCCGCCGCTGCCCGACCCGGCCGTCGTCGCCGTGTTCGCCGGCGACCACGGCGTGCACGCCCAGGGGGTGACGCCGTGGCCGCAGGAGGTCACCGCGCAGATGGTGGCGAACTTCGCCGCGGGCGGGGCGGCGGTGAACGCGCTGGCCAGGGCGGTCGGCGCGGACGTCCGCGTCGTCGACGTCGGGGTGGCGACGGACGTGCCGGACCTGCCCGGCGTCACCCGCCGCCGCGTCGTGCCCGGTACCGCCGACCTCGCCGCGGGCCCCGCGCTGACCCGCGACGAGGTGCTGGCCTGCGTCGCCGCCGGGACCGCGACGGCCGACGGGCTCGTCGACGCCGGGTACGCGTGCCTGGTCACCGGCGACATGGGGATCGCCAACACGACGTCCGCGGCGCTGCTCGTGTGCGCGTTCACCGGTGCCGACCCGGAGCGGGCGACCGGGCGCGGCACCGGCATCGACGACGCGACGCTGGCCCGCAAGACCGCGGTGGTGCGCGCCGCGCTGGCCCGCCACCGCCCCGACCCCGCCGACCCGCTGGGCGTGCTCGGCGCCGTCGGCGGGGCGGAGCACGCCGCGCTGGCCGGCTTCGTGCTGGGCTGGGCGGACCGGCGGGTCCCCGTGCTGCTCGACGGCGTCAACGCGGGGGCCGCCGCGCTGGCCGCGGCCGCGCTGGACCCCGCGGTGCTCGGGTACTGCGTCGCCGGGCACCGCTCGGCCGAGCCGGGGCACCGCCTGGCGCTCGGCCACCTGGGCCTGGACCCGCTGCTCGACCTCGGCCTGCGCCTGGGCGAGGGCACCGGCGCGGTGCTGGCGCTGCCGCTGCTGCGGGCGGCGGCCCGCGCCCTGCACGACGTCGCGACGTTCGGCGACGCCGGGATCACCGACGCCGGGTCGGCCGAGCGGGCCCCGGCAGGCGGGGCGCCCGCGTAACGGCGGGCACCGGGTCCGGCGAATCCCCCGGCAGGGACGGGGGGACGGGGATGGCGGACGAGCAGCCGGTCCGCGTGACGGCGGCGGGGGCGTGGTTCCGCCCGCCCGACGGCGGCGCGGGATCGCTGCTGCGCCTGCCCGCCGGGGTGCCGGCACGGGCGGTGCGGCAGGTGCGCGACCTCGGCGTGCCCGGGCTGCTGCCGATCGGCAACGTGGTCGACGACGCGGGCAGGGTCTCGCTGCGCACGCCGCAGCCGCCCGGCCCGACCGTCGAGGACCTGCTCGGCCCCGGCACCGGTCTGGGCACCGCCGACGCCGTCGCCGTCCTGGGCGTGGTGCTCCGCGTCCTGCAGGCCTGCACGTCCGCGGCCCTGCACGTCCGCGGCCTCGCCCACGGGCCCTCGACGGCGACGCGGTGCTGCTCGACCCGGCGGGCTCGCCGGTGGTGGTGCTGGTGGCGCCCGCGGGCGACGCCGCGGCCGACCGGCTCGCCGCCGCCGCGCTGGCGCGCCTGCTCGCCCACGGCTGGTGCGACGCGCCCGGCGCCCGCCTGCTGCACGAGGTGGCCCACCTCGTCGCCACCGGCGGGTCGATCGACGCCCTCGCCGCGCTGCCCCGGGCCCCCGCGCACCCCGGGCCGGCCCGCCGGGTGGTGGCCAGGGTGTGGAACCCCCCGGCGCCCCGCGCGCCTGCCGACGGCGCCGGGCTCAGGCGCCCAGGGCCTCCAGGAGGTGCTCCGCCGTGACCGGTCCGCGGAACCGCTCGCCGTTGACGAACAGCGTGGGCGTCCCGCGCACCCCCGAGCGGACGCCGGAGTTGAAGTCCGCCTCCACCCGGTCCTCCACGAACTGCGTCTTCGGCCAGGTGACCTTGGCCGGGGGGATGCCGATCTGCTCGGCGTAACCGCGGATGTCCGCCTGGGTCAGGTGCGGCTCCTCGCCGGAGAACAGCAGCGCGTGCATCGGCCAGAACTGCCCGAGCAGCGCGGCCCCCTCGGCCGCGACGGCGGCGGACAGCGCGAACGGGTGCAGCTCCGCCAGCGGGAAGTGCCGGAACGCGAACACGAGCCGGTCGCCGAGCTCCAGGCGCACCTTCTCGATCTCGGGCACGGCGGCGCGGCAGTACGGGCACTCGTAGTCGCCGTACTCGACGAGGCTGAACTCGGCGCCCAGCACGCCCTGCAGGTGGTCGTACGCGCCGATCCGGGGATCGAGGGGGATGATCGCCTCGCAGGGGTGAAGGATGGTGTCCGTGGCGGTCACGACCTTATCCGAGCGCGGCGAGCTGAGCCGCGCCGCGCGGTCCTTCCTCAGCACCGAGTCCGGCTCGGCCGTCCTGCTGCTGCTGGCGGCGGTGACCGCGCTGCTGTGGGCGAACCTCGGCACGGGCTACGAGGACTTCTGGCACATGGAGTTCTCGCTGAGCCTCGGCGGGGCCGAGCTCACCGAGGACCTGCGGCACTGGGTCAACGACGGGCTCATGGTGCTGTTCTTCTTCAGCGTCGGCCTGGAGATCAGCCGGGAGATGGTGCTCGGCGAGCTGCGCGGCATCCGCGCGCTCGCCGCGCCGACCGTCGCCGCCATCGGCGGGCTCGTCGTCCCCGCGCTGCTCTACCTCGCCTTCAACGCCGGCGGCCCCGGCGCGGGGGCGTGGGGCATCGCGATCTCCACGGACACCGCCGTCGTCATCGGGGTGCTGGCGCTGGTGGGCCCGCGCTGCCCCGACCAGCTGCGCGTGTTCCTGCTCGCGCTGGCCATCGTGGACGACATCGGCGCGGTCGCGGCGATCGCGCTGTTCTACACCGAGGACGTCGACGTCGCCGCGCTCGTGCTGGCCGGGGTGCTGTTCCTGGCCCTGCTCGGCCTGCGGTTCGCCAAGTTCTGGCGCACCCCGATCTACGTCCTCATCGGCGTGATCATGTGGTGGGCCACGCTGCGGTCGGGCGTGCACCCCAGCGTCGTGGGCGTGGCGATGGGCCTGCTGGTCAACGCGTACGCGCCCCGGCCGTGGGACATGGCCCGGGTGCAGGTGGCCGGGCGCAGCTTCCTCGTCGACCCGAGCCCCGAGCGGGCGCTGGCCACGCAGGTCGCCGTCACCGAGGCGGTGTCGCCCAACGAGCGGCTGCAGCTGCGGATCCAGCCGTGGAGCAGCTACGTCATCGTGCCGCTGTTCGTGCTGGCCAACGCGGGCGTCGTGCTCACGGGGGAGACGCTCGCCGCCGCGCTCACCTCGCCCATCACCATCGGCATCGTCGTCGGGCTGACGGTCGGCAAGCTGATCGGCGTCACCGCCGGCACCTGGGTCGCCCTGCGGACGGGGATCGGCAAGGTGCCCGACACGCTGCGCTGGGGCCAGCTCGTCGGCGGCGCGGGGCTGGCCGGCATCGGGTTCACGGTGGCGCTGTTCGTCACCGACCTCGCGCTGGACGACCCGGCGCTCGTCACCGACGCGAAGATCGGCATCCTGACCGGCTCGATCCTCGCGGCCGGGATCGGCTGGACGATCTTCCGGGTGGCGGGGGAGCGGGGCGGTCAGTGCGCCCCGACCGGCCTGCCCGTGCTGCCGCCGCGCCCCTGGCGCCCGCCGGCCTGACGCGGTGCGCTGACGCGCCCGTGCGCGCGGCGGAGCCGCCCTCAGGCGAGGCTGTCGAGCGGGTCGGCGCGGGTCAGGGCCGGGTCGTCTGCGGCGAACGTGGCCGCCCGGCCCGGGCCGCTCGTGCGGGTCTCGAAGCGGACGGTGACCCGCCCGTGGCCCGCGCCCTGCACCCAGCCGTGCCCGTGCGCGGGGTGGGCCACGTCGTCGCCCGGGCGCCACGGCCGGTCGTCCGCCACCGGGGTCTCGGGTACCGGCGTCCCGCCGGCCGGGCTCCCGCCCGCCGGGTCCTCGGCGCTCGGGGTCTCGACGGCGACGGCGACCGGGCCTGCGGCACCGGGCGGGTCGAACAGCGCGGGCGGCGGGTCCTCGCCCAGCCCGCCCAGCGACACGCCCAGCAGCCGCACCCCGCCGTCGGGCACCGCGGCCCGGGCCAGGCGCTGTGCCACCGCGGTGAGCACGCCGAGGTCCGCGCTGGCGACGGCGGAGGTCTCCGAGCGGCTCACCGTGGCGAAGTCGGCGCTGCGGACCTTCACGGTGACGGTGCGCGCCGCCCGCTCCGCGGCCACGAGCCGCCGGTGGGCGGCGGCGGTGATCCGCGCGATGTGCTCGTGCACGGCGCTCATCGCGGTGAGGTCGGCGTCGAACGTGGTCTCGGCGCTGACCTGCTTGGCCGCCCCGCGCGGCGCGACGGGCCGCTCGTCCACGCCGCGGGCGAGGCGGTGCAGCTCCGTGCCGACCGCCGTGCCGAGCAGGCCGGTGGTCTCGCGCAGGTCCATCGCGGCCAGGCCGCCGATCGTGGTGACGCCCACCTTGTGCAGCGCCGCCTCCGCCACCGGCCCGACGCCCCACAGCGAGCGCACCGGCAGCGGCCCGAGCACCGCGTCCTGCGTGGCGGGGTCGACGACGCGCAGCCCGTCCGGCTTGGCCAGCTCGGAGGCGATCTTCGCGACCTGCTTGCCCGACCCGGCCCCGACCGACGCCGGCAGCCCGGACGCCGCCCGCACCTCCGCCCGCAGCTCCGTGCAGAACCGCTCGACCTCCGCGGTGGACGCGCCGGCCAGGGCGGGCGGCCCGAGGAACGCCTCGTCGATGGACACCGGCTCCAGCACCGGCGACGCCTCGGCGAGCACGGCCATCACCCGGGCCGAGAGCTCCTGGTAGAGCACGAACCGCGGCGGCACGACCACCGCGTGCGGGCAGCGCCGCCGCGCCTGCCCCATCGGCATCGCCGAGCGCGCGCCGAACACGCGGGCCTCGTAGCTCGCCCCCGCGACGACCGCGCGCGGGCCGAGCCCGCCCACGAGCACCGGCCGCCCGGCCAGCGTGGGGCGGGTGAGCTGCTCGCAGGAGGCGAAGAACGCGTCCATGTCGAGGTGCAGCACCCACCGGCCGGTCACCGGTCCATGGTCGCGCACGGCACCGACAGCGCGGCACCGACAGCGCGGCCCCGGCGGCCCGGTCAGCCCACGACGCGCCGCACGATCGCGAGCAGGTCCGCGTCCGGGCCGCCGGTCAGCGCGCGCAGGCAGTGCCCGTTGACGACGTCGACCAGCGCCTCGACGGCCACCGGGTCCGCCGTGAGGCGGCGGGCCGCGGCGCGCACGCCCGCGTCCCAGCGCTCCAGCTCGGGGCGCAGCGCGGGGCGCCGGGCGGCGAGCACCCACAGCTCGACCTCCGCGACGAGCTGCGCCCGGTCGGTGCGCGCGGTCCCGGCGACGACCGCGGCGAACTCCGCCGCGGCGCCCGGCCCGTCGGGCACGGCGGCGAGCGCGTCGAGGTAGCGGTCGTTGACGTCGACCAGCACGGCCGCCACCAGGTCGTCGACGGTGGCGAAGTAGTAGAAGACCGCGCTGGGCGCCACGCCCGCCTCCGCCGCGACGGCCCGCTGCGTCACCCCGCCGACGCCGTCGCGGGCGACCACCCGCAGCGTCGCGTCGAGCAGGGCCCGGCGGCGGTGCCGTCCGCGACGGCGCCTGCCGTCGGTCTCGGGGGCGGTGTCGGTGTCGCTGCCGGGGGTCGGCTCAGGCGGGGCCACGGCCGAGCTCCAGGGCCAGGACTCCGGCGATGACGAGCGCGATCCCGCCGACCTGCACCCAGGTCAGGCCCTCGCCGAGGAACGCCGCCCCGATCAGGGCGACGAGCGCGACCCCGGCCGCGGCCCAGACGCCGTAGGCGACACCGAGCTCCATCCCGCGCGCCAGCGACTGCGACAGCGCGTAGAAGGCCGTGCCGTACCCGAGCACGACGACCACCGACGGGACGAGCCGGGTGAAGCCCTCGGACAGGCGCAGCGCCACCGTCGCGCTCACCTCGGCCACGATCGCTCCCGCGAGCCAGAACCACATGGGACCAGTGTGCCGAACAAGTGGAGCGGATGCTCAGGTTTCTCGCAGGAGGGCGTCGCCGTCCTCCTCGACGACGGCGGGGGCGACCGCGCCCAGGCCCGCGACCGCCGCGGGGTGCTCCGGCGCCGGGGCGAGGTCGACGACCCAGACCGGGCCGGCGGGGGCGCCGTCACCGGTCCACGACGCCACCCGCGGCCCGTCCAGCGTGATGCCGGCCATCGGGCTGGACAGCCCGCGGCCGGTCGTCTTGAGCAGCGCCTCCTTGCGCGTCCACAGCCGGAAGAAGGCGTCGGGGCCGGTCACGGTCTCGGCGGGGGAACAGGCGTGTGCCGCGACCCCGGCGAGGTCGGGCAGGTCCCGCACGCGCTCGACGTCGAGCCCCACCGGGGCGGCGTGCACGGCGACGCCGACGAGCTCGCCGGCGTGGGTCAGCGAGAACTCCGGGGCGCCGGGCACCCGCGGCTTGCCGTGCTGCTCCCCGCAGCGGCAGGTGCGGTCGATCGCGAACGACCCGGCCGGGCGGTCCAGCAGGACGGCGAGGGCGCGGCGGGCGAGCGCGTGCGCGGCGAGGTAGCGGGCCCGGTCCGCGGCGCGCCGGAAGCGCCCCAGCCGCGCGCGCTCGTGCGCGTCGAGCAGGTCCACGAGCGCGGGCGCGTCGGCCGGGTCGACCGGGCCGCCCCACCACACCCGGCACGGCTCCACGGGCCGATCCTAGGCCGCACATCCCTCCCGGTGCCGACGCACGGGTCCGGGGCCGTGTGTCGGCACCGGCGGGTGTGTGCGGGCGCCGGAGGAGGGCCGCCGGCCCCGTGGACGCGGGGCCGGCGGCGAGGAACGGATCACCCGGTGCGGCGTACGGGGATGATCCGCCGGCCCTGGGCGGGCCGGGGGTGTGCCGCCGAGCCGCGGTAGCGGGCGGCGGACGGCACGGGCTGCTCCCGCTTCGCGCGCCGGGCGGCGCGGTTCGCGGGCGGGGTCGGGGCGGTCCCGGTCGGGTCGATCGGGCTGACGGCGGGCGGGGTCGACGGAGCAGGCATGCGGGCCTCCTGGCCGGGTGACGGGGCCGGGCGCACGGGACGGCGGGAGCCGGCCGGTGGACGGGACGGGGAACGGCGGGGACCGGGCGTGCTGCCGGGGCTCGACCCGCCGGTCGTCTAGAGGCGCATGGGAGGAACGGTACGAGCCGCGCCGGGGCGACGCGACCGATTTACGGTGGGCCCGGTGGACGTCATCGTGATCGGGGCGGGGATCGCCGGGGTGTCGGTCGCCTACGAGCTCGCCGCGGACGCGTCGGTGCTGCTGCTCGAGGCCGAGGACGTCGCGGGCCGGCACGCCACGGCCCGCTCCGCCGCGACCTACGTCCCCGGCCACGGCCCGGGCCCCGTCCGCGACCTGATCACCGCCAGCGGGCCGCGGTTCGCCGCGCTGGCCGCGGAGCTGGGCACGCCGCCGCTGCTCACCCCGCGCCCCGTGCTGTGGGCCGCCTGCGACGACGAGGGCGAGCGCGCCCTGGCCGCCCTGCTCGCCGAGCGCGCCGGGGAGCCGGGCGCGCCGGAGCCGGTCGACGGGGTGCGGGCCCGCGCGCTCTGCCCGGCCCTGCGCGACGTCCGCGCCGCCGGGCTCACCG
>JAPLAT010000552.1 GCA_026393175.1 Pseudonocardiales bacterium | reverse complement strand
GCGCAGCGCCCCGAGCACCGCCGCGGCGGCCGTGGCCGTCTCGGTGCGGGCGACGGCGAGCGCGTCGCGCAGCGCGCTCCGGTGGCCGTCCCCGGCCCGGGCGCGCAGGTCCCGCAGCTCCCGGCGCCGGTCGGCGACGGCGGCGGCGTAGCGATCGGGGCGATCGGGGCGATCGGGAGCGGGGCGGTCGGGGGGCATGCCGGCAGGGTCGCAGCGGGACCGCGGCGCCGGGGGCGAACCGCGCAACCCTTCGCGATCGTGAACGCCGGGCGGGCGGTGCGTACCCTTCCCGACCGTGTCCGTCCCCCCGCCCGCGCCGATCCCGACGTTCGTGCACCACCGCAGCCGCCTCACCGAGGGGCAGCAGCGGGCGTGGGACCGCTCCTGGGCGCGGCTGGGCCGCGACGTCCGCGACGTCGTCGCCGGGGACCCGCCCTACGACCCGCCCGCCTGGTTCGGCCGGACCGCCCCGCTGGTGCTGGAGATCGGCTCGGGCATGGGCGAGTCCACCGCGGCGCTCGCCGCGGCGGCCCCCGACCGCGACCATCTCGCCGTCGAGGTCTTCGAGCCGGGCCTCGCCCAGCTCCTCATGCGCGTCGAGGACGCCGGGCTGACGAACATCCGGTTGCTCCGGGGGGACGCGCTCGCGTTGCTCCGGGAGTGCGTGCCGCCCGGGTCGCTGGACACCGTGCGGATCTTCTTCCCCGACCCCTGGCCCAAGCGCAGGCACCGCAAGCGCCGGCTGGTCCAGCCCGAGGTGATGGCGCTGGTGGCCGCGCGGCTGGCCGTCGGCGGCACGCTGCACCTCGCGACCGACTGGGCCGACTACGCCGAGCAGATGCGATCGGTGTGCGACGCCGAGCCGCTCCTGGAGAACCTTTCGGCGCAGGGATTCAGCCCCCGTCCGCCGTGGCGGCCCGTGACGAAGTTCGAGGAACGGGCCCGTCAGGAGGGCCGTGACGTGCGGGATCTGCTGTATCGCAGGGTCGAATCCGTATCACTCTGAGTCACCGTGTAGTAAGGTTGACGTCCCGGCCCGGGGACCGTGGAGGGTGAGTGCAGGAGGAATGTGTGACGACCCTTGTGAGTCGTGACACCGCGGTACCCGCCCCCCGGGCCTGCCCGGTGACGCATGCGCCGAGCGCGGGGGCGACGGTGGCCGACCTGGCCGCGGCGGTCGAGTTCGTCGAGCAGTTCCACCTCGAGACCGTCCCGGCGCAGACGCTCCGCGGCAGGCTCGACGAGGTGCGCCGCGAGATCGACAGCACCGGCTCGTACACCCACACCCCGGCTGAGCTGGCCTTCGGCGCCCGCGTCGCCTGGCGCAACGCCGCCCGGTGCATCGGGCGGCTGTACTGGAACAGCCTGCACGTGCGGGACCGCCGCACCGTGCGCGCGCCGGCGGACGTCGCGGCCGAGTGCGTCGGCCACCTGCGCGACGCCACCCGCGGCGGGCGCATCCGGTCCACGATCACGATCTTCGCGCCGGACCGCCCGGGGGTGCCCGGGCCGCGGATCCACAACGAGCAGTTGATCCGCTATGCCGGGCACCGTACTCCGAGCGGGGAGGTGCGGGGCGACGGTCGTTACGCTGAGTTCACCGACCGGGTGGTCGCGATGGGCTGGAAGCGTCCGGAACCGGCCGGACGGTTCGACGTCCTGCCGCTGATGGTGTCCGAGGGTGACGGCGAGCCGGAGCTGCACGAGATCCCGCCCGACGCCGTCCTCGAGGTGCCGCTCGTGCATCCCGAGTACACCTGGTTCGCCGACCTGCGGCTGCGCTGGCACGCCGTCCCGGCCATCAGCAACATGCCCCTGGAGTTCGGCGGCATCACCTACCCGGCCGCGCCGTTCAACGGCTGGTACCTCGGCACCGAGATCGGCGCCCGCAACCTCGCCGACGCCGACCGGTACGACCTGCTGCCCGTGCTCGCCGAGCGGCTCGGCATGGACACGACGTCGCCGCGCACGCTGTGGCGCGACCGGGCGATGCTGGAGATGATGCGCGCCGTCCAGCACTCGTTCGACGTGGCCGGCGTGACGATGGCCGACCACCACACCGAGTCCGAGAGGTTCCTCACCCACGTGGAGCGCGAGGAGCGGGCCGGCCGTCGCTGCCCCGCCGACTGGAGCTGGATCGTCCCTCCGGTGAGCGGCGGGCTGACGCCGGTCTACCACCGCTACTACGACGCGCCCGACCCGGACGCCCGCCCGGCCTACCTCCCGCCGGCCCCCTGACGGCCCGGAATCCTGCGGCCCGAATCCCTGCGGCCCGGGGTCACGGGGGTGCGGGCAGCCCCGGCACCTGCCGCGACCGCCCGCGGAACTCGGCCACCACCGCGTCCCCGGCCCGCACCGTCACGTCGTAGAGCCCCGACCGGCCCGACCGCGCCCGCTCGACGGCCTCGGCCACGAGCTCGTCGCCCAGCGCCGCCGGGCGCAGGAACGTGATGTCGCCGCCGGAGGCCACCGTCGACACGCCGTGGCTGTTGCACGCGTAGGCGAACGCGGCGTCGGCCAGCAGGAACACGTAGCCGCCGTGGCAGATGCCGTGGCCGTTGAGGTGCCGCTCCGCGACGACGAGCGCCGTGCGCGCCCCACCCGGCGTCACCCCGAGGAGCCGGACGCCGGCCTCCCGGGCGGCCGCGTCGGCCCGCTCCATCGCGGCCGCCGAGCGCTCGGCGATCTCCTGGTTCTCCACCGCCGGACCCTATCGGGGCCCGGGATAGGGTCGGCTCCATGACCGACACGCCGACGGCCACCCGCGTGCTGCTGGTGTGGGACGCCCCGAACATGGACATGAGCCTGGGCACGCTGCTCGGGACCCGCCCGACGTCGGCGTTCCGCCCGCGGTTCGACGCCGTCGGCCGCTGGCTGCTCGACCTGGCCGGCACCGAGTCCGTCGCCGAGGCCACGGTCTTCACCAACGTCGTCCCGGGCAGCACGGAGGTCGTGCGCCCGTGGGTGGAGGCGCTGCGCAACGTCGGCTTCGCGGTGTTCGCCAAGCCGAAGGTGTCCGAGGACTCCGACGTCGACGACGACATGCTCGCCCACATCCGGCTCCGCGCCGACGAGGGCGGGCTCGAGCACGTCGTCGTCGCCTCCGGGGACGGGCGGGCGTTCCGGGAGCCCCTGGAGGAGCTGCAGGCCAAGGGCACCTACGTCACGGTCATCGGGTTCCGCGAGCACGCGTCGTTCGCGCTGAACTCCGAGGTGATCGAGTTCGTCGACCTCGAGGACATCGAGGGCGTGTTCCGCGAGCCGCTGCCGCGCATCACGCTCGACGCGCTGCCCGAGGGCGGCGCCTGGCTGCCGCCGTTCCGCTCGCTGCGCTCGCTGCTGGAGCCCCGCCGGTGACGACGCGCTTCACCGCGCCGGTCGTCCTGCCCTGCACGCCCGGGTGCCCGGTGCTGCGCGACGGCGTCGTCGACGTCGGGGCGGACGGCCGGATCGCGTTCGTCGGCCCGCGCGCCGGGGCCCCGGCGTCGGACGCGCCGGTCGTCGCGCTGCCGGGGGCGCTGCTCCCCGGGCTGGTCAACACCCACGCCCACACCCCGATGCTCGCGCTGCGCGGCGCGGGCGGGGACCTGCCGCTGCTGCGCTGGCTGCAGGAGGTCATGTGGCCGATGGAGGCGCGCCTGCGGTCGGTCGACGTGCGCGACTCGATGGTGGCGGGCTGCGTCGAGATGCTCCGCACCGGCACCACCACCAGCGTCGAGATGTACTTCCACACCCAGGCCGTGATCGACGCGGTGGACGCCGTCGGCTCGCGGGTGCTGCTCACGCCGGGGGTGATCGCCGCGCCCGGGTGGGACCGGCTGGGCACCTGGCAGCAGATGCGCGACGCCATCTCCGCGCGCATCGACGACGGCGGGCGCGTCCAGGGTCGCGTCGAGCTCGGGTACGGGCCGCACTCGGCCTACACGCTGCCCGTCGAGGCCCTGGCGTCGATCGGGGAGCACGCCCGGGCGCGCGACGCGCTCGTGCACGTGCACGTCGCCGAGGCGGCGGAGGAGGACCGCGCCCAGCGGGAGTCGCACGGCTCGGTCCCGGCGCTGCTGGACGCCGTCGGCGTGCTGGACGGGCGGGTGCTCGCCGCGCACGCGATCCAGCTCTCCGACGACGACGTGGCCTTGCTCGCCGCGCGCGGGACGGCCGTGGCGCACTGCCCCGGGTCCAACGCGAAGCTCGCCGCGGGGATCGCCCGGGTGACCGCCCTGCGCCGGGCGGGCGTCCGCGTCGGGCTGGGCACCGACGGCCCCGCCTCCGGCGACGACCTCGACGTCTGGGCCCAGGCCCGCCTCGCCGGGCTGCTGGCCCGGGTGACCAGCGGCGACGCCGCCGCCCTGACCGCCGGCGAGCTGCTGCTCATGGCCACCCGCGACGGGGCCGCGGCGATCGGCCGCGACGACCTCGGCGCCCTGGAGCCCGGCCGCTGGGCCGACCTCGTCCACGTCGACCTCGCCGACCCGGTGTTCACCGATCCGGGTGACGACGCCCAGCTGCTCTCCAACCTCGTCTGGGCGGGCGGGGCCCGGCTCGTGCGCGACGTGTGGGTCGGTGGCGAGCAGGTCCTGGCCGCGGGCGAGCCGACCCGCGTCGACCGGGCCGCCACCACGGCCGCCGTCCGCGCCGTGGCCCTCCGCCTCCGCCCCTGACCCGCCCGCGAGTCGGGCCCTGGCCGTGCGCGAGTTGGGCCCTGGCGGTGCGCGAGTCGGGGCCTGGCGGTGCGCGAGTCGGGGTGTGGCGGTGCGCGAGTCGGGGTGTGGCGGTGCGCGAGTCGGGGTGTGGTGGTGCGCGAGTCGGGGTGTGGTGGTGCGCGAGTCGGGGTGAATCCGCAGACTCGTGCACGCCGAGGCCCCGACTCGCGCACGGTGGGGCCCCGA
>JAPLAT010000541.1 GCA_026393175.1 Pseudonocardiales bacterium | reverse complement strand
GCGGCCACTTCGGTGATGTCTGCGCGGACGTAGGTGGAGGTGACGTCCCCGCTGCGGCCGCCGCTGTGCCCGGCGTACGCGCGGGCGATGGCGTACCCGAAGTTGCGCTCCACCCAGGTCAAGGTGGTGTGCCGAAGCCAGTGCGTGGAGACCTGCTGGGTCCGTACCCACGCCAGGTGTCGGCCCAGTCGCTGCCATAGATGGTCGTAGCGGCGGGCGGTGATCGGTTGCCCCGACCAGTAGCGCAGCAGCGGCTCCTCCGGTTCGCCGCCGCGCTCGGCGCTGTGCTCGACGAGGCGGAGCATCAGCGTGGGCGAGACCGGCTGCCAGCGCATCGTCTCGCCCTTCTCGCGAAGCCTGATCAGGCACTGCTCCGCGTCGAGGTCGAGGAGGCGCAGCGCGAGCGCGCCACCCCGTCGGCATGCAGTTTCGGTGTGCAGGCGCAGTAACAGAGAGTCGAGGTTCGGGTCGTTCCCGGTCGATGCTGCGACGTGGTTGATCTCGATCAGACCGGCGCTGGGCAGGGCGCGGCGCGTGCTCGCCAGCCTGTGCGGCTTCGCTGCCGCGGTGGCGGGATTGCGTGCGGGAGCGATCAGGCCGTCTGCTTCGGCGTGCCGGTACAGGCACCGCAGCGCGCCGATCAGGTGCTCGGCGGCGCTTCGACCACCTCGAGAGTTTCGGCGGATCACGGCCGCCGCTTTGACCTGCTCGGCAAGTTCGCGAACCTCGGTGGGAGTCGGCTCGTCGAGGCGCCGCTGCCCCCACACCTCGGAGATCTTCCGCCAGTACGTCCCGTAGACGCGGTGCGCACCTGGCGAGACGGCCCCGGCGACGCGATCGACGTACTCATCGATCGTCGGCATCCGCGGAGGGCGCGTCGAAGCCACGGCGCCGACGAGATCGTGTGGCGAGATCCCGAGCTCGTCGAGTAGGGCCCGGACGGTGTCGAGTCGATTCGCGGTCACTGCGGGCTCCCGCGGTGGACGCCTATACCGAGCGTCCTGCCGAGAAGCATCTCGTGGATGACGTCCGGCGTGCACAGAACGAGACTGTCGTTCTCCGGCCACGCCACTACGAGTACTCGGGTGCCGGCGCCGATCCGGCTCCGTCGACGGACCGCGAGCGGCAGCCGGAGGTGCCCCTGGGTCGTGATCGAAGACGTGCTGCTCGCGTCCGGGACGACCACGGTGACGTCGCCCCGGACATCGAATCGGACGAGGGTGTGCCGAGCCCATCCCAACGAGCGCACCAAGGAGCGGTCGGCAAGGCGACCCGCGCGATCAGTTGTCGTCACAACGCAGTGCAACCCGCAGGTAGAAGGCGCAGCTATCGACTCATGGACCGGTGCCGACGCCAGGTGCGGCTCGGGGAGTGGCCATCTGCCCGCCACCTCGTCGAGCACCGCCTGCCGATGTACGACCCGCTTACCGGCACTGCCGCCCATCACGGTCCCTCCCGTCCATCAGCAACGTGGACGAGCCTTGCGTAGAGAGTCGATCAGTTCGTGATCCCGTGTGGTCGATCCGTGGGCACTCGTTGGCTTCCGGCGTGGCTGGAGAGGCCGCGTTCCGGCACCTCCGCCGGGCCGCCGCTCACCGGTTCGTCGACGCTGTAGAGACGCGGGGAGCGGCACCAACAGTACGTTCTCGCGCGCGACCGGGACCGGCGTGTAGCGATGCCCGACCTGCGCGCACCCGCGGCGGTCACCCGCCGTTGCGCACGCTCGACCGCGTCCTACCTCTGCCGAACCGCTGCGCGCTGGCCATCGGCTTGCTCGGTGGTCACCTCGTGCCCGACCTCAGGACTGTCCGGTTCTCGTCGTCAGGCCTGGCGCCTCTGAATGAGACGAGTCTTGCCTTCCGCTTAGAGGGGGCTAACATCCGCACATGGTTCCGGCTGCTCATCCTCGCGAGTTGGACTGCGGATGCGTCGACGGCTCGGTGAGCGAGTCGGTGGAGCGGTACCTGAAGGCGATCTTCGACCTGGCCACGCGCGTCGGGCAGGCGCCGCCCACGGCGCTCGCCGGGCAGGTGGGTGTGTCGACCGCGTCCGCGTCCGCGATGGCGAAGCGGCTCGAAGCGGCCGGGCTCGTCCGACGTGAGGGTTCCTCGGGCCTGCACCTCACGCCCCACGGTGAGCGGCACGCGGTCTCCGTCGTGCGGCGGCACCGCCTGCTGGAGACATTCCTGGTGCGGGTGCTCGACGTGCCGTGGGAGGAGGTGCACGTCGAGGCGGAGGGGCTCGAGCACGCGGTGAGCGACCGCCTGCTGCGGCGCATTGATGAGTTCCTGGGGCATCCGGCGCGGGACCCGCACGGCGATCCGATCCCGCCGGCGTCGGGGCAGCACGAGGAGTCGTGGCCCGGTGCGCTGACCGCGGCAGAGGTGGGTCGGCCGTTCCGGGTGATCCGGGTCGAGGACCGGGATCCGGCGGCGCTTCGCTACCTCGGCGAGCTGGGGCTGGTGCCGGGCGCGGCGGTGGTGCTGGAGGAGCGGGCCCCGTTCGGCGGTCCGTTGTGGGTGCGTGTCGACGGAGGTGGCCGGCACGCGATCGGTCCCGCGTTGGCCGAGCGGGTGCACGGGGAGTCGCAATGAGTTCTCGACGCAGGTTCCTGACCACGGCGGGTGGTGCGGCGCTGACCGCGCTGGCGGTGGCCGACGTCGCTCGTGCGCAGCAGGGTCCACCGGGCGGCGGGCAGGGGCACGGCGGCATGCCCGGTGCGGTGCCCGGCGGGTCCGGGCACGGCGGAGGGGTGAACGGGGGCACGTTCCGCGGTGGAGCGGGGGTCGATCACATCGCGAACGGCTTCGATCCGCGGACGCTGCTGCGGGAGTTCGACTACGGCACCGTCTCTGTGGAGAACGGGCGGACGGTGCGGGACTGGGAGATCCGCGCGCAGGACCGGGAGATCGAGGTCGCGCCGGGGGTGCGGTTCCCGGCGTGGACGTTCAACGGTTCGGTCCCGGGGCCGACGCTGCGGGCCACCGCGGGCGACCTGATGCGGGTGCGGTTCGTCAACGACTCCGAGCACCCGCACACGATGCACTTCCACGGCATCCACCCCGCCGACATGGACGGTGTCCCGATGGTGGGGCGCGGTGTCATCTCTCCCGGGGAGGAGTTCACCTACGTCTTCGACGCCCAGCCGTTCGGGCTGCACCTGTACCACTGCCACGTCGGCCCGCTGGCCGAGCACATCGCGCGGGGCATGTACGGGACGTTCATCGTCGACCCGCCGGGTGGGCGTCCACCGGCGGACGAGATGATCATGGTGCAGCACGGCTGGAACACCACGTTCGACGGTGAGGGCAACCAGCTCTACGCGGTGAACGGCATCCCCTTCGTTTACATGAACGACCCGATCCAGGTGCGGCGCGACGAGCTGGTGCGGATCTACCTGGTGAACATCCTGGAGTACGACCCGATCAACAGCTTCCACCTGCACGGCAACTTCTTCGACTACTACCCGACCGGCACCCGGCTGGAGTCGAGCGAGTACACCGACACCGTCATCCAGGCGCAGGGCCAGCGCGGCATCTGCGAGATACGGTTCCCCTACCCGGGCAAGTACATGTTCCACGCCCACAAGACCGAGTTCGCCGATCTGGGCTGGATGGGCTTCTTCGACGTCGTGGACGGGCCGGCGTCATGACCGCCCAGGAGCTGCCCGGTGACGGCGTCCCCCACGCCCCGCACCGGCAGACGGCGGCGCGGGTGCCGCTGTGGGTGCTCGTCGGTGGCGTCGTTGCGGTGCTCGCCGCCGTGCTCGCGGCGCTGGCGCTGTTCGGCGGCAGCTCGCTGCCCGAGCGGGCCGGCCCGCCCGTGGAGGAGCTCACGGTCGAGCGGACGGTGCTCGCGCCCGGCACGGTCACCCTGACCGTGCGCAACACCGGCCCGGACCCCGTGCAGGTGGCGCAGGTGTTCGTCAACGACGCCTACGTGGACTTCACCGGTCCCGACAGCCCGGTCGACCGGCTGACGTCGGCGTCGCTGGTACTGGCCGTGCCGTGGCAGACCGGGCAGCCCTACACGATCTCGATGATGACCTCGACCGGCCTGGTCATCGAGCACGTCGTCGACGCCGCGGTCGCCACGCCGCCGCCCGATCCCGGCTTCTTCGGGCTGATGACGCTGCTCGGCACTTACGTCGGGGTGATCCCGGTGCTGCTGGGCATGCTCGTGCTGCCCGTGCTGCGCCGCACGGGCGCGGGCGTGGTGCGCTTCCTCCTCGCGCTGACCGTGGGGTTGCTGGCCTACCTCGCCATCGACGCGCTGGTCGAGGGGGTGGACCTGGCCACGGCGGGTGGTGCCGCGTTCGGCGGGCCGGTGCTGGTGTTCCTCGGCGCCGGTCTGGCCTACCTCGCGCTCGCCGCGGTCGACCGGGTCCTCGCCGGCCGGGCACGGGAGTCCGGCGGCGCCGGGGGTGTGCGGCTCGCGGTGATGATCGCGATCGGCATCGGACTGCACAACCTGGGGGAGGGCCTGGTCATCGGGTCGGCCTACGCCGTGGGGGAGCTCGCGCTGGGCGCCGCGCTGGTCGTCGGCTTCGCGCTGCACAACATGCTGTTCGGCGTCGGGGTGGGCGCCATCGTGCAGGTGATCGTGCAGATCCTGCCCGGCCTGCGCGACCGCGACACCCGCAGGCTGCTGGACCTCACCGTCGTCGGCGGGCTCGCCACCGGCGTGGTCGTGATGTTCCTGACCGGTCTGCTGGTCGCCGCCTGATCGCGGCGGGCGTGAGTTCCCTGTGAGCCCAGCGGCCTTGCTCAGCCTCCGGCTGTTCCACCATAGTGTGGCCCGGCTCACGCGCAGTGACACTGCTGAGCCGAGGACGGTGTCGAGAGCGACCCGTCCGGGTGGCGGGAGGCGGGCTCCCGCACCGGCGAGGAGGCGGACGTGCGCAGAAGGCTATTCGTCGTGCTCGGGATGGTGGGGGTGATGATCGCGCTGGCCGCGCCGACCCCGGCACTGGCCGTCGACGACGTCAACACGCGCAGGATCCGCGAGGCGGTTACGGTTGGCGGCATCCTGTCCCACGAGCGGGCGCTGCAGCGCATCGCCAACCGCAACGGCGGAACGCGCGCGTCCGGCACGCCGGGCTACGCCGCGTCGGCCGAGTACGTCAAGGGCGTGCTGACCCGCGCCGGCTACCAGGTGAGCGAGCAGGAGTTCACCTTCCCGTTCTTCCGCGACGTCGCGCCTCCGCAGCTGACCCAGGTCGCGCCCACGCCGACGACCTACACGACCGGGACGTTCCAGTACTCCGGCAGCGGTGACGTCACCGGCACCGTGGTTGCGGCAGCGAACACCCAGGTCCCGCCGCCGCCCACCCCCGGATCGGCGTCCGGTTGCGCGCCGACGGACTTCGCCCCGGCGTCGGCCACCGAGCCGCAGGTCGCGCTCGTGCAGCGCGGCACCTGCACCTTCGCGATCAAGGCCGCCAACGCGCAGGCCGCCGGCTACGACGCCGTCATCATCTTCAACGAGGGCCAGCCCGGCCGCACCGACATCGACGTGTCGTTCCCCGGCACGCTCGGGGAGGTGTTCGACATCCCCGTCGTCGGCCTGAGCTTCGCCGACGGCGCCGCCCTCTACACCGCGGTGACCGGCGGCACCCCGACCACTGTCCGCGTCGTGGCGACCACCGAGGCCGACCTCAACGCGCGCACCACCAACGTCATCGCCGACTCGCCCGGCGGTGACCCGGACAAGGTCCTGGTCGTCGGCGCCCACCTCGACTCCGTCGTCGAGGGAGCCGGAGCGAACGACAACGGCAGCGGCACCTCGGTCACCCTCGAGATCGCCGAGGCGATGGCCCAGATCAGGGCCAACCCGCGGCAGAAGGTGCGCTTCGCCTTCTGGGGGGCGGAGGAGAACGGGCTGCTCGGCGCCCAGTACTACGTCGACCAGCTCGACGACGCCCAGCTCGGCACGATCTTCGCCAACCTGAACTTCGACATGGTCGGTTCGCGGAACTACGTGCGGTTCGTCTACGACGGCGACGGCTCGGACACCCCGGAGGCCGGCCCGCCCGGATCGGCCCAGATCGAGCAGCTCTTCACGCAGTACTTCGCCGGGCAGGGTCTCGCGAGCGAACCGACCGCGTTCGACGGCCGCTCCGACTACGGGCCGTTCATCGCGGCGGGCATCCCGGCCGGCGGGCTGTTCAGCGGGGCTGAAGGCATCAAGACACCCGAGCAGGCGGCCGTCTACGGCGGCACGGCCGGCGCCCCGTACGACCCGTGCTACCACCAGGCCTGCGACGACATCCGCAACCTGAGCACGGCCGCGCTCAACGAACTCGGCGACGCCGCCGCGCACGCGGTGTTCACCCTCGCCCGGACCCGCACCGGGTTCTTCGAGGACGGCAGCCTGCGGGTCCAGTCCCGCCGTGCGGCCCCGGACTTCGACTTCCGAGGACCCCACTCCATCCGCTGATCAACCCCACGCTCGGACGAACGCCAGACGCGGGCGGTGCTGCTCTCGCAGCACCGCCCGCGTTCCGCTCCTCCGGTCGCGACCGGGGCGCCACGGCGTCGGACAGGAGAGGTGGACTCTGCAGGATCTGTGATCGTCCCACCGCTGCGTTACACCGCACTGTGGCGCTATCATCGTCTCTGAGCGATGCTGCGCGGTGGTCCGGCAGCGGGGGGAGATGAGCGTGACGTGAGGGTCGTCGTCAGCACCGAGCTGTCCTGCTCCGTGCCGGAGGTGTGGGCGCTGGTGCGCACACCGTGGTTGATGAGGTACGTGTCCTGGCCTCTGACCGTCTTCACTCCGCTGCAACCCGCGACGTGGTCCGAGCAGTGGCAGCCCGGGGACCACCGGGTCGGCCTCCGAGCGCTGGGAGTGCTGCCGATCGGGCAGCAGACGATCTCCATCAGCTTCCCGTTCAGCGACCCGGACGCCGGTCGCCTCCAGCTGCGGGACAACGGATCGGGCCAGGTGGTCCGCCGCTGGGACCACCTGATCACCATCGAGCCTGCGGCCGGCGGACCGCCCGGTCGCACCGTGTACACCGACGAGGTCGACGTCGAGGCCGGGGCGCTCACCGTCGTCGTCTGGCTGTGGGCGCAGGTGCTGTACCGGTGGCGCCAACGACGCTGGCGCCGGTTGACGTCGGGTACGGACAGCCAGCGCGACGTCGCTCGCCGCCGCTTCGGGGGGACCGCGGGGCGCGCCACGTGAACGACCTGCGGGTGGCCGTGGTCGGCGGCGGTCAAGCGGGCTTGGCGATGGGACACGCGCTGATGCGCCGAGGTCTGCGGCCCCGTGACGACGTCCTCATCCTGGACACCGGCGACCGGGTCGGGTCGACCTGGGCCGCGCGGTGGGACTCCCTGCGGCTGTTCACGCCCGCGCGGCACAGCGGCATGCCCGGCCTCCCGTTCCCCGGGGACCCCGACGTGTACCCGGGCAAGGACGACGTCGCGGGGTACCTGGCCGACTACGCGCACCGCTTCGACCTCCCCGTCCGTCACGGCGTCCGGGTGCAGCGGGTGGCGCAGGGGAAGGACGGATTCGTGCTGTCGACCACGGGAGGACAGATACGGGCGCGCCTGGTCGTGGCCGCCACCGGCCCCTTCCAGGTGCCCACCGTGCCCGCCATGGCGGCCCGCCTCCCCGAGACGGTCACCCAGATGCACTCGGCCGCCTACGGCAGCTCCTCGCAGCTCCCGCCCGGTCCCGTGCTGGTGGTGGGTGCCGGGAACTCCGGTGTCCAGATCGCCGCCGAACTGGCCGCCGGCCATGACGTCACCCTCGCCGTCGGCACTAGGCTGCCGACCCTGCCCCAGCGCGTGGCGGGGCGTGACATCTTCACCTGGCTCACCCGCACCGGAGTCATGGACATCACCGTGGACTCGGCCCTGGGGCGGCGGATGTCCCGCCGCGACGTCCTCGTCGGAACTCGGTTGCGAGACCTGCCAGCCGCCGGTGTGACCGTGCAGGGGCGGGTCACCACCGTCGACGACGACGGCGCCGTCGTCCTGGGCGACGGGCGCCGGGTGCGCCCCGCCGCCGTCGTCTGGGCCACCGGCTACCGCCCCGACTACAGCTGGCTACCGCAGGAGGCGGTCGCCCCGACCGGTTGGCCCCGGCATCGCCGCGGTGTCACACCGGTGCCGGGCGTGGCCGTCCTCGGTCTGTCCTGGCAGCACACCCGAGGCTCGGCCCTCCTGGGTTGGGTAGGCCGTGACGCCCACTGGCTCGCTCGGCAGCTCGTGCCCTGAGCCCTCGATCATCCGGCCGTGCTCGCGCCGGCCATGGCGGGAGCCGCATCGAGCCCACCCGTCGCGGGCGGCGTCAGCGGCCGGGCCCGGCCCGCCCGCACGCCGTTGGCGATGACGAGGATCTCGGCGAGCTCGTGCACGGCGACGACCGCGGCCAGGCCCAGGACTCCGAAGAGGGCCAGTGGCATGAGCCCGATGATGATGGCGAGCGACAGGCCCACGTTCTGCAGCATGATCGCCCGGGCACGTCGGGCGTGGTCCAGCGCCTGGGGCAGGTGGCGCAGGTCCTCACCCATCAGCGCGACGTCGGCGGTCTCGATGGCCACGTCGGTGCCCATCGCGCCCATGGCGATGCCCAGGTCGGCGGTGGCGAGGGCGGGGGCGTCGTTGACGCCGTCGCCGACCATCGCCGTCGGCCGTTCGGCGCGCAGCCTTCTGACCAGATCCGCCTTGTCCTCGGGGCGCAGCTCGGCGTGCACCTCGGTGATCCCGGCCTGGGCGGCGAGCGCGGCGGCGGTGGCGTAATTGTCGCCGGTGAGCATCGCGACCCGGTAGCCGTCCCGCCGCAGGCGGGCGACGACCTCGGCGGCCTCGGGGCGGAGTTCGTCGCGGACGGCGACCGCGCCGAGCAGACGCCCGTCGGCCTCGATGAGCACCGCCGTCGCGCCGGCGTCCTGCATGCCGCGAACTCGATCGGCCAGCTGCCCGGGGGCGATCCAGCCCGGGCGGCCCAGCCGCAGCGCGCGTCCGTCGATGTGGCCGGTGAGGCCGGCGCCGGGGACGGCTTCGACGTCGGTGGCGGGGGAGAAGTGGTCGACCGCGGCGAGGATCGCGCGGGCGAGGGGGTGCTCGCTGCGCGCTTCGAGCGCGGCGGCCAGGGCGAGGACCTGCTCGCGGGTGGCGTCGCCGGTGGCGGCGACATCGACGACGGTGGGCCGGTTGCGCGTCAGGGTGCCGGTCTTGTCCAGCGCGACCTGGCGCACGGCGCCGAGGGCTTCGAGCGCGGCGCCGCCCTTGACGAGCACCCCCATCTTGCTCGCGGCGCCGACGGCGGCGACCACGGTGACCGGGATGGAGATGGCCAGCGCGCACGGCGATGCGGCGACCAGCACGACGAGAGCGCGCTCGATCCACACCAGCGGGTCTCCCAGCAGGCTGCCGATCCCGGCGATGAGCACGGCAGTGATCATCACTCCGGGCACCAGCGGGCGCGCGATCCGGTCGGCGAGGCGCTGCGCGGCGCCCTTGCGGGACTGCTCGGCCTCCACGATCGCCACGATCCGGGCCAGGGAGTTGTCCGCGGCGGTGCTGGTGACCTGCACCTCGAGCACGCCGGTGCCGTTGATCGACCCGGCGAACACCTCGTCGCCGGGACCGGCCTCGACCGGCACCGACTCCCCGGTGATCGCCGAGACGTCCAGGGCTGTCCGCCCGGTCCGGACGGTCCCGTCGGTGGCCAGGCGCTCCCCGGGGCGTACCAGCATGGTGTCCCCGACCCGCAGCTCGCCCGGGGCGAGGACCACCTCGGCGCCGCCGCGCAGCACCGTGGCCTGCTCAGGGACCAGGGACAGCAGCGCGCGCAGGCCGCGGCGGGTCCGCGCGATCGAGTACGCCTCCAGGCCCTCGCTCACGGAGAACAGGAAGGCCAGCATCGCGGCCTCGCCGACCTCGCCGAGCGCGACCGCGCCGACCGCGGCGATGGTCATCAGGGTGCCGACCCCGATCTTGCCCTTGGCCAGGCGCCGCAGGGTGGACGGCACGAACGTCCACGCCCCCACCGCCAGTGCGGCCACCTGCAGGGCGAGCTCGACCAGGTCTGGCCCACCGGACCAGCCGACGATCAGCGACGCGCCCAGCAGCACTCCGGCCACCGCCGCGGCCCGCAGCTCGGAGACCTCCCACAACTGCTCCGGCTCCCGCTCCGCTACGACCTCGCCGGACTCGGCGTCGACGCGGGGCTCGTCGCCGCACCCGCACGCGTCACTCACCGCGCACTCCGGTGTGACCGACACCGAAGTTCGGGCATAGCGCCACGGCTGACCCGGTCGCACCCAGCAGGGTCTCCGCGGCGGCGAGCAGGTCCAGCAGTTCTGGACGGGTCAGCGAGTAGAACATCTGCCGGCCCTCCGGCCGGCCGGTGACCAGGCCGCAGTCTCGCAGACAGGCCAGGTGCGCCGACACCGTCGACTGCGCCGAACCCAGCCGCTCGGTCAGATCCACCACCCGCGCCTCACCCCGGGCGAGGTGCTGCACGATCGCGAGCCGTGTCGGATCCGACAGGCTGTGGAACAGGGCCGCGGCCGGCATCAGCTCTTGGCGTGGAGAGACGCCCATCGCTCCGTGTGGCATCGGCATGTGGCGATGATAGCGCGGTCGGCAGCTGGACAACAGGACTGGCCACTGCTATCCATCGTTCTGTAACGATGACATCCCCTCAGGTCGATGTTCAGGAGGTCAGATCGTGTTGATGAACCGGGTGGAAACTCTTCTGGTGAACAGCTCGCCGAGGCGGGCGTTGCAGCGGTTCTACGAGGTCCCGACGCTGCGGCGACTGGGCGGGGCGCTGCCTGCGGATGCGCACGTGCTCGAGGTGGGGTGCGGGGCGGGGTACGGCACCGAGCTGATCCTGCGCCGCTTCGGCGCGGCCCGGATGGATGCGATCGACCTGGACCCGGCGATGGTGACCCGGGCGCGGCGCCGGCTGTCGGGTTACGGAGATCGGGTTCAGCTCGCCACCGGCGACGTGACCGACCTGCGCACCGCCCTGGGCGCGGAGGACGGCAGCTACGACGCCGTGTTCGACTTCGCGATCGTGCATCACGTCCCGGACTGGCGGGCCGCGGTCGCCGAGATCGTGCGGGTGCTCAAGCCGGGCGGACGCTTCTACTTCGACGAGGTCACCGCCGCTGCGCTGGCCACCCGCGGCTACCGCTGGCTGTTCGACCACCCCACCGA
>JAPLAT010000299.1 GCA_026393175.1 Pseudonocardiales bacterium | reverse complement strand
CCGGTGTCGATCGCCCCGGCCGCGCAGGCCGTGTGGCTGCGCGGCGGCAGCGTCACGATGCTGCACCAGCCCACGCCGCGCACGGACCTGGCCGAGTGGGCCGAGGACACCGTCTCGGTGCTGGGGATGATCGGCGCGGAGCTGGTGCTGCTCGGCGCCCCGTTCGACGCGCTGGCCCCGGTGCTCACCGAGCGCGGCATCGCCTTCCGCACCATCGACTCCCTCGACGGCGAGCCGGTCGCCACCGACGCGGACGTCGCGGGCGAGGACGACACCGCCCTGCTGCAGCTCACCAGCGGGTCCACCGCGGAGCCGAAGGCCGTGCGGATCACCCACCGCAACCTGCACGCCAACATCGCCGGCATGGTCACCGCGTCGCGGCTCGACGTCGAGCGCGACGTGATGGTGTCCTGGCTGCCGCTGTTCCACGACATGGGCATGGTCGGCTTCCTGACCGTCCCCATGGTCACCGGGCTGGAGCTCGTCACCGTCACCCCGGTCGACTTCCTCACCCGCCCGCTGCTGTGGGCCGAGCTGATCTCCAAGCACGGCGGCACGGTCACCGCGGCCCCGAACTTCGCGTACGCCGTCCTCGGCCGCCAGCTCGCCCGCGCCGACGGCCCGCTGGACCTGTCGTCGCTGCGGATCGCGCTCAACGGGGCCGAGCCGATCGACCCCGACGCCGTCGACGCGTTCGTCGCGGCCGGGGAGCGGTTCGGGCTGCGGCCGGAGTCGGTGCTCGCCGCCTACGGGATGGCCGAGACCGCGCTCGGGGTGTCGTTCGCGCCGGTGGAGACGGGGCTCGCGGTCGACGAGATCGACGCCGACGACCTGGAGGCGCGGCGGCGGGCCACCCCCGGCACCGGCAGGCGCTTCCCGCGCCTGGGGCCGCCGCTGCCCGGCATCGAGGTCCGCGTCGTGGCCGACGACGGGACCGTGCTCGGCGACCGGGAGGTCGGGGTGCTCCAGCTGCGCGGCGAGTCCGTGACGCCCGGCTACCTCACCGTCGACGGCCCGGTCGCCACCCAGGACGCCGAGGGGTGGCTCGACACCGGCGACGAGGGCTACACGACCGGCGGCGAGGTCGTCGTGTGCGGCCGGCGCAAGGACGTGATCATCATGGGCGGCCGCAACATCTACCCCACCGACATCGAGCGGGCCGCCGCCACCGCGGGCGACGTGCGGGCCGGCAACACCGTCGCCGTGCGGATGGCCGCGGGCGAGGGCCGGCACCGGGAGTCGTTCCTGGTGGCCGTCGAGTCGCGCAAGGCGGGCGACCCCGAGGCGGAGGCGTCGATCCGCAAGGACGTCACGGGCCGCGTCGTGTCGGCGGTGGGGGTGCGCACGGCCGAGGTCGTCGTGCTCGGGCCGGGGAGCCTGCCCAAGACCCCGTCGGGCAAGCTCCGCCGGGCCGCGACGGGCGACCTGCTGCGGGCCCGGGTCTGAGGGCCCGCCCCTTCGCGCGGCCAGCGCCCGGGCCGGGGGCACCGCGCAGACCCACGGGCACCGCACAGAGCGCCGGCGCTCTGCGCGGTGACCACGGGGTCTGCGACGTGGGCGGGACGGGCGGGTGGGTCAGCCGGACAGGGCGTGGAAGCGGTTCTGCGCCGCCTCCAGCCCGTCGGCGAGCAGCGCCTCGGTGGCGTCGGCGGCGAGGTCGACGGCCAGGTCGAGCTCCTTCTGCTCCGCGCCCGAGAAGCGCTTGAGCACGAAGTCCGCCGGGTCCTGCCGGCCGGGCGGGCGGCCGATGCCGAACCGCACGCGCAGGTACTCCTTGGAGCCCAGCGAGCGGCTGACGGAGCGCAGGCCGTTGTGCCCGCCCTCGCCGCCGCCGCGCTTGAGCCGGACGACGCCGAACTCGAGGTCCAGCTCGTCGTGCACGACGACCACGTCGGCGACCGGCACGGAGAAGTACTGCGCCAGCCCGGCCACCGGCCCGCCGGACAGGTTCATGTACGTGCGCGGCTTCGCCAGCACCACCCGACGGCCCGCGAGCCGGCCCTCCAGCACGTCGGCGTTGCTGCGGTGCTTGGAGAACCGGCCCCCGCCGGCCCGCGCCGCCAGCAGTTCGACGACGCGGAAGCCGACGTTGTGCCGGGTCTCGGCGTACTCCGGGCCGGGGTTGCCGAGCCCGACCACCAGGGCGGGGCCCGGCGACGTCATCAGCTGTCCGAGGAGGTCTCGGAGTCGGCGTTCGACGCGTCGTCGGAGGAGGCCTCGGCCTCGGCGACCTCGGCGTCGGACGGCTCCTCGACCACGCCGGCACCCTCGGTGTCGACCTCGGCCTCGAGGTCCTCGGCGGTCGGGGCGGCGACCACGTTGACGACGAGCGCCTCCGGGTCGGTCTTCAGGTCGGTGTTGGCCGGCATGGTCAGCGACCCGGCGAGGATCTGCGTGCCGACCTCGAGGCCCTCGACCGAGACGTCGATGCTCTCCGGGATCGACGAGACGTCGGCCTCGACGAGCAGCGTGTTGAGGTCCTGGGTGACCAGGGTGCCGGGGCCGGCCTCGCCGGTGATGTTGACCTGGACCTCGACCTCGACCTTCTCGCCGCGGCGGATGACCAGCAGGTCGACGTGCTCGATGTAGGGACGGATCGGGTGCTGCACGACCGTCTTGGTGAGCGCGAGCTGCGGGGTGCCGCCGATGTTCAGCGTCAGCACGGCGTTGCGGCCCTGCTCGCGGACGACCCGCTTGAACTCCAGCTCAGGGAGCGAGAGGTGCTGCGGGGCGGTGCCGTGCCCGTAGAGCACGGCGGGGATCTTCCCGGCACGACGGGTGCGGCGGGCGGCGCCCTTGCCGAACTCCGTGCGGGTCTCGGCGTCGATACGGGCCTCGGCCACGGTACTTCTCCTCGATCAGCGACATCTGCGACGTGCGCGCGGCGATGCCGACCGGGGGGACCCGGGCCAGCGTCGATCACGGCGGGCTTTGAAGGACACCCGCCCTCGCCGCGGAACTGAGGGGAGACGATACGCCCTCGTCCCGGCCCCCCTCCCCCCGGCCCATCCCCCGCGAGTCGGGGCCTGGCCGTGCGCGAGTCGGGGTGTGGCGGTGCGCGAGTCGGGGTGTGGCGGTGCGCGAGTCGGGGCGTGACGGTGGCCGAGTCGGGGCGTCGACCCCGACTCGCGCGCACCGAGGCCCCGACTCGCGCGCACCGAGGCCCCGACTCGCGCGCACCGGGGCCCCGACTCGCGCACGCTCGCGCCCCGACTCGCGGGGGGACGGGGGTGGGTCAGGCGTTGCCGTCGAAGAGGCTCGTGACCGAGCCGTCGTCGAAGACCTGGTGGATGGCCTGGGCCAGGAGGGGGGCGATGGAGAGCACGGTCATGGCCGGGAAGCGCTTGGCGTCCGGGATCGGCAGGGTGTCGGTGAAGATCACCTCACGGGCGCCGCAGGTGGACAGCCGCTCCGTGGCCGGACCGGAGAGGACGCCGTGGGTGGCGGCCACGATCACGTCGCGGGCGCCCTGGGCCAGGAGCGCCTGCACGGCCTTGGCCACCGTCCCCCCGGTGTCGATCATGTCGTCGATGACGACGCAGGTGCGGCCCTCGATCTCGCCGACGACGCGGTTGGCCTTGGCCTCGTTCGGCTTGAGCGGGTCGCGGGTCTTGTGGATGAACGCCAGCGGCGTGCCGCCCAGGGTCTCGGCCCAGCGCTCGGCCAGCCGCACGCGCCCGGAGTCGGGGGAGACGACGGCGAGATCGTGGTCGGCGTAGGTGCGTCGGATGTACTCGGCCAGCACCGGGAGCGCGAAGAGGTGGTCGACCGGGCCGTCGAAGAAGCCCTGGATCTGCGCGGTGTGCAGGTCGACGGTGAGGATCCGGTCGGCGCCGGCCACGAGGAACATGTCGGCGATGAGGCGGGCGGAGATCGGCTCGCGGCCGCGGTGCTTCTTGTCCTGGCGGGCGTAGCCCCAGAACGGCATGACGACCGTGATCCGCTTGGCGGAGCCGCGCTTGAGTGCGTCGACCATGATCAGCTGTTCCATGATCTGGTCGTTGATCGGCGCGGAGTGGCTCTGCAGCACGAACGCGTCGCAGCCGCGGACCGACTCCTCGAAGCGGACGAAGATCTCGCCGTTGGCGAAGGAGTACGCCGACTGCGGGGTGATCGTCACGTCGAGGTGCTTGGCGACCTGCTCGGCGAGCTCCGGGTGCGCCCGGCCGGAGAAGAGCATGAGGTTCTTCTTCGGCGTCGCGGAAATGGAACTCACCGTGGCTCAGCCTCCAGGGCGTCGTGGGCCGCCTGCGCGGCCGGGGTGCCGGGCCGCTTGCGCGCGACCCACCCGTCGATGGTGCGCTGTGACCCGGCCGACACGGCCAGCGCCCCCGGTGGGACGTCCTCGCGCAGGACCGTGCCCGCGCCGGTGTAGGCGCCGTCCCCGACCTGCACCGGGGCGACGAACGTGTTGTCCGACCCGGTCCGCACGTGCGACCCGACGACGGTGCGGTGCTTGGTCACGCCGTCGTAGTTGACGAACACCGACGACGCCCCGATGTTGCTGTGCTCGCCGATCGTGGCGTCGCCCACGTAGGTCAGGTGCGGCACCTTGCTTCCGGCGCCGATGTCGGAGTTCTTCACCTCGACGAACGTGCCGATCTTGCCGCGCTCCCCGAGCCGGGCGCCGGGCCGCAGGTAGGCGAACGGCCCGACCGACGCCCCCGCACCGATGACGGAGTCGCTGCCGTGCGTGCGCACGACGCGTGCGCCCGCGCCGATCTCGCAGGTGGTGAGCGTGGTGTCGGGCCCGATCTCGGCCCCGCCGCCGACGGCGGTGAGCCCGTGCAGGCCCACCCCGGGGTGCAGGACGACGTCGGGGGCGAGCTGCACCTGCACGTCGACCCAGGTGCTCGCCGGGTCGACGACGGTGACCCCGGCGAGCATCCAGCGCTCCAGCACGCGCCGGTTGAGCTCGGCGCGCACGGCGGCGAGCTGCACCCGGTCGTTGACGCCGGTGACCTGCCAGGCGTCCGCGCACCGCAGCGCCGCGACGACGGCGCCGTCGCCGTGCGCGATGCCGACGAGGTCGGTGAGGTAGAGCTCGCCCTGGCTGTTGGCCGTGCCGAGGCGGGCCAGGCCGGCGCGCAGGAACGCCGCGTCGAGCACGTAGACCCCGGAGTTGACCTCGTCGATCGCCCGCTGCTCCGGCGTGGCGTCGCGGTGCTCGACGATGGCGGTGACGGCGCCCGCCGCGTCGCGGACGACCCGGCCGTAGCCGGTGGGGTCGGCGAGCGCGGTGGTGAGCAGGGTGACGGCGGCGCCGGCGCGTTCGTGCTCGGCCAGCAGCGCGGTGAGGGTGTCCGGCTCCAGGAGCGGGACGTCGCCGTAGGTGACGAGGACGGGGCCGTCCAGGTCGTCGGGCAGCGGGGCGAGCCCGCAGCCGACGGCGTGGCCGGTGCCGAGCTGCTCGTCCTGCACGGCGGGGACGACCGGGCGCTGCAGCTCGTCGGCCAGCGCGGAGACGCCCTCGGCGACCTGCTCGCGGCCGTGCCCCAGCACCACGACGAGGTGCTCGGGCGCGACGGCGGCGACGGCGTGGACGGCGTGGCCGAGCAGCGAGCGGCCGCCGATCGGGTGGAGGACCTTCGGCACGGCGGAGTGCATCCGGGTGCCGGCGCCGGCGGCGAGCACCAGCGCGGCGGTGACGGTCTGGGGCATGCGGGGCGGCTCCTGGTCACGGGTCTGCTGGTGGCGGCCCCGGTGCGGCGGGGCACGCGCCCCGGGGCACCGCTGCGCCGCGTCGGCGACCGGGAGATCCTACGTCGGTGCCGCGCCGGCGTCCGGTGCCGTGCGGACACGGCCTCCGGTGACGGTTCGGCAGCGCTGCGTAACCGTCTCGTCCGCTGCGTCGTTGGTCGGCCGGACGCGTGGCCCGTCGGCCACGTGGCGGGACGTGACCGCGCGCAGCGGGAGCGGCAGTGGGATGAGGACGTGGATGGTCGGTTTCGGCACGCGCGGGTGGCGCCGCGCGGCGGTGGCGGTCGCGGTGGGGATGCTCGCGATGTTGGGAGTGGCGGGGACGGCGCAGGCGGACCACGGGACGGACGGCACGCCGTGCAGCTCGGCCGCGCGGGCCTGCGTGCACCTGGAGTCGGGGCAGGCGTGGCTGATCGAGGACGGCAGCATCGTCCGGGGGCCGGTTCCGATCAGCTCCGGTGGGCCGGAACGGGAGACCCCGCGCGGCGAGTTCGCCGTCGAGTGGAAGAACCGCGACCACAAGAGCGCCGAGTTCGACGGCGCCCCCATGCCGTTCGCCGTCTTCTTCGCCGAGGGCGGCATCGCCTTCCACGAGGGCGACCTGGAGAGCCGGTCGGCGGGCTGCGTCCGGCTCGGTCACGACGACGCGGCGGCGTTCTTCGACTTCCTCCAGGTCGGCGACCGCGTCGAGGTGCACTGACCGCTCGCCGGGTTCCGCCACCCGTTCGGGTGCGGCCCGTGACCGTCGGTCCCGCCCGCTCACCCGTTCGCCGTGGAGTTCGCACCGGTCGTCTCACACGTCGTGAGAAGCCGAATGCGACGCGCCCCCGCGGGGTTGTGAGGGGAGAGATCCACGACACGGGAGGTCCGATGCCCACGCGCACCGCACGCACCGCCTGGAACGGCACCCTCGAGCAGGGTGGCGGTCAGGTCGAGCTCAGCAGCAGCAAGGTCGGCACGTTCGACGTCAGCTTCCCCAAGCGGGCCGCCGACGACGCGGGCGGCACGACCAGCCCGGAGGAGCTCATCGCGGCGGCGCACTCGTCCTGCTACGCGATGCAGCTCTCGGCGTTCGTCGCGGAGGCGGGCGGCACGCCGCAGTCGCTGGACGTGACGGCGGACGTGAGCCTGGGCCCGGACCCGGCGGGCGGGTTCCGGATCACCGGCATCGCCCTCACCGTGCGCGGCGAGGTGGAGGGCCTGGACGCGGCCGGCTTCACGGCGGCGGCCGAGAAGGCCAAGGAGAACTGCCCGGTCAGCAAGGCGCTGACGGGGACCGAGATCACGCTGGACGCGGGTCTGGAATGAGGGAGCGGGTCATGAGGTGCACGGGCAACGGTCGGCCGGAGCCGACCCCGCCGCCGCGGCCGAACGGTCGCTGACGCGTGGACGAGGGCGGGTGGGCCGGACGGCCCACCCGCCCTCGCCGCGTCCGGGGGAGGCGCTCCGCCGCCAGGATTCGAACCTGGACCATCTGAACCAAAATCAGAGGTGCTGCCCTTACACCACGGCGGACAGGCCCCCATCCTGGCACGGCCGGTCGGAGGGTTGGACCGTGCGCCACGGGGTAGGACATTTGTCGGGTGTTTCCGTATGTGCCGCTGCGTCGCCCCGGGGTGCTCGCCTAGCCTCGGTCGCCGGGGGCCTGCCCGCCCGACGCCGAGCCGAGGAGCCCGATGACCGCCGCCACCACCGTGTCCGACCCGCTGCGCGCGGGGCCCAACCCCGTGCTCGGGGGGCGGCGCACCGCCTTCCAGCACGCCATGATCTACCTCTTCGTCGGGGCGCCGATGGTCGCGCTCGTCGTCGCCGTGCCGCTGGCCTGGGGCTGGGGGGTCGGCTGGCACGACCTGGCGCTGCTGGCCGGGTTCTACGTCCTCGCGGTCCTGGGCATCACCGTCGGCTTCCACCGCCACTTCACCCACCAGTCGTTCAAGGCCCGGCCCTGGCTGCGGGTCGTGATGGCGATCGCCGGCTCGCTGGCCGTGCAGGGCAACGTCTACAACTGGGTGGCCGACCACCGCCGCCACCACGCCTACTCCGACAAGGAGGGCGACCCGCACTCGCCGTGGGCGTTCGGCACCTCGCCCGCCGCCGTGGCCAAGGGCTTCCTGCACGCGCACATGGGCTGGTTCTTCGAGCGCGACGAGACCAACCACGCGCGGTTCATCCCCGATCTGCTCGCCGACCGCGCCCTGCGCGGCGTCGCCCGGACGTTCGGCCTGTGGGTCGCGGTGAGCCTGCTGCTGCCCGCCGTCATCGGCGGGCTGGTGACGTGGTCCTGGCAGGGCGCGGTCACCGGGTTCTTCTGGGGCGGGCTGGTGCGCCTGGCCGTGTCCAACCACGTCACGTGGTCGATCAACTCGATCTGCCACATGGTCGGCAAGCGCCCGTTCCGCTCGCGCGACCGTTCCCGCAACTTCTGGCCGCTCGCCGTGCTGTCGATGGGCGAGTCGTGGCACAACCTGCACCACGCCGACCCGACCTGCGCCCGGCACGGCGTCCTGCGCGGGCAGATCGACATCTCGGCCCGGGTGATCTGGATCTTCGAGCGGCTGGGCTGGGCGCACGACGTGCGCTGGCCGACACCGCGCCGCCTCGCGCGGCTGACCGCCCGCTGACCCGGGCGCCGGTCGGCCGGTCCACCGATCGTGGGAGACTCGGCCCCGTGGCGGTGACCCTGTGCTGAGCCTCCTCCCGGAGCGCCTCGACCGGCTGCTGCTGCTCGGCGCCCACTGCGACGACATCGCCATCGGCGCAGGCGGCGCGCTGCTCGAGCTGTGCCGCTCGCACCCGGGCCTCTCGGTCTCCGCGCTCGTCCTGACCGGGGGTGGCTCGCTGCGCGAGGAGGAGGAGCGCGCGGCGCTCACCGCCTTCTGCCCGGGCGCCCGCCTCGACGTCACCGTCCTCGACCTGCCCGACGGTCGCGTGCCCACCCGCTGGGAGCGCGCGAAGCTGGCCCTGGAGGAGCTGCGCGGGGCGGGGGAGCCGGACCTGATCCTGGCCCCGTCCGCGCACGACGCCCACCAGGACCACCGCACGCTTGCCGAGCTCGTGCCCACGGTCTTCCGCGACCACCTCGTGCTGGGCTACGAGATCCTCAAGTGGGACGGCGACCTCACCCAGCCCACCGCCTACCTGCCGCTGGCGGAGCCGGTGCTGCGGGAGAAGGTCGGCAAGCTGCACGAGCACTACGGCTCGCAGAGCGACCGCAGCTGGTTCGACCCCGAGACGTTCTCCGGCCTGGCGAGGGTGCGCGGGGTGCAGTGCCGCGCCCGCTACGCGGAGGCGTTCCACGTGTCCAAGCTGGTGCTGGGAGTGGCACCGCTGACCGGGCCGGACCCGGTCGACTAGATCCCGAGAAGCTCGATCCCGAGAAGAAGGAGTTCCCCGACGTGCGAGTTCTGCTGACCGGCCACCAGGGCTACCTGGGCACCGTGATGGCCCCGATCCTCGCGGCCGCGGGGCACGAGGTGACGGGCCTGGATTCGGGCCTGTTCGCCGACTGCGTGCTCGGCTCGCTCGACACCCCCGACGTCGCGGGTCTGTCCACCGACCTGCGCGACGTCACCGTCGAGCAGCTCACGGGCTTCGACGCGGTCGTGCACATGGCGGCGCTGTCCAACGACCCGCTCGGGTCGCTGGCCCCCGAGATCACCTACGACATCAACCACCACGCCTCCACCCGGCTCGCGCGGCTGGCGAAGGAGGCCGGCGTGGGCCGGTTCGTCTACGCCTCCACCTGCTCGGTCTACGGCGCGCAGTCCGGTGACGACCTCGTCGACGAGGACGCCCCGCTCAAGCCGGTCACCCCGTACGCCATCTCCAAGGTGCGCGTGGAGGACGACCTGGCCGAGCTCGCCGACGCCGACTTCGTGCCGGTCTCCATGCGCAACGCCACCGCGTTCGGCTTCTCGCCGCGGCTGCGCGCCGACATCGTGCTGAACAACCTCGTCGGCCGGGCCGTGCTGACGAACGAGGTCACCGTGCTCTCCGACGGCACCCCGTGGCGCCCGCTCGCGCACGCCGACGACATCGCGGGCGCCGTCGCCGCCGCGCTGGCCGCCCCGGCCGACGTCGTGCGGGCCCGGGCCTACAACGTGGGCACCGAGGCCAACAACGCCACCGTCGCCGAGATCGCGCAGGCCGTCATCGACGCCGTGCCGGGCTCCACGCTCAACATCACCGGCGAGGCGGGCAACGACCCGCGCAGCTACCGGGTCGACTTCTCCCGCGCCCGCAAGGAGCTCGGCTTCGAGGCGAAGTGGAGCATCCCGGAGGGCGCCCGCCAGCTCCACGCGGAGTACACCGAGCGCGGCCTGACCCAGAAGGCGTTCGACGAGCAGTTCACCCGCCTCGCGGTCCTCAACCGCCGCCAGTCCGAAGGCACCCTCGACGCGAACATGCGCGTCCTGTAGCGCCGCCCCTCACTTCGGAGCCGGAACGCGGTTTCTCGCAGTCCAGAACAGCGTTCCGGCTCCGAAGTGCCGTCAGGCGAGGGCGGATGTGATCGTGCGGAGAAGGGTTCGCCCGTCCCTCAGCATCGGGGCGGTCACGAAGACCACGTCCCAGCCGATCGCGTGGACGCGGTTGAGGCGGTCGCGGTCGCGGTTCAGGGCCCAGCGTTCGCCGTCGCGCCAGTCGCCGTCGTACTCGACGGCCACCTTCCGCTCGGGGAACGCCAGGTCGACGCACACCAACCGGCCGGTGCGGTCCTCGATCCAGTACTGCGGCACGGGGTCGAGGCCCGCGAGCACGAGCAGCACCCGGAGCCTCGACTCGGGCAGCGCCTCGGCCCGCGGATCCGCCAGCTCGACGGCGCGCCTGGCGGCCACGATGCCGTTGTCGGAGCGGCGCGCCACCATCGCGGCGACGGCGTCGCGCTCGACCAGCCCCGCGCGGAGCACGGCGTCCAGGTCGGCGACGGCGTCGGGGAGCGGGCGCCCGAGCAGCAGGTCGAGGGTGAGTCGCATCGGCGAGGCGAGCAGGCCGAACGCCCACGGCTCGACGTCCCGCGGCTCGATGCGCGAGCGCCGCACATCGATCCCGGTGCGCCTGCCCAGCCGCATCTCCGGCGGGGCGAGCACCTGCACGTCGTCCTCCGGCCAGGCCAGACGCACCCCGCGGACGGTGGCGGCCGACCGCCCGGTGACGACGGCCCCCGACGGCAGCGCACACGTCGCGCCGCGGCACCGCACGACGTGGTCCACCCGCACCCCCGCCCGCACGTAGGTGTCCTGGAACAGCCGCCTGACGGTCGGCCCGCGCAGTCTCGCCCGGGTGATGGCCCCGGCCGCGACGGCCGCCGACCCCCGGAACACGTCGTCGATCACGCCCCGAGCATCCCGCGACCGTCCGCCGAGCGCCCCGAGCTATCCACACTCCATCCACAACCTCGCACTGGGGAGCCGGAACGCGGTTTCTCGCAGTCCAGAACAGCGTTCCGGCTCCGGAGTGCGGTAGGACGGGACCATGTGTCGGAACATCCGGGTGCTGCACAACTTCTCGCCGCCTGCCACCGATGCCGAGGTGGGGGAGGCCGCGCTGCAGTACGTGCGCAAGATCAGCGGGGCCAGCCGGCCGTCGGTCGCCAACACCGAGGCGTTCGAGCGGGCCGTCGAGGCCGTCACCGCCGCGACCCGCGAGCTGCTCGACTCGCTCGTGACCGCGGCCCCGCCCAAGGACCGCGAGGTCGAGGCGGCCAAGGCGCGGGAGCGGGCGGCCGTGCGGTACGGGCGGGCCTGACCCCGGAGCGACGAACGGCACGTCCGTCCACCCCGGGTGGACGGACGTGCCGTTCGTGGCGGGGTGCGGTTACTGGTCCAGCGCGATCGCCAGGTCGCTGACGTCGGACCCCAGCTCGCCGAGGTCGGTGGCGCCGCCGGTGAGCACGTCGACGACCCACAGCCGGCGCTCGCCGTCGACCTCGACGGTCGCGAAGGCGGCGTTGCCGTCGGCCACGCCGTCGTCGAGGGTGCTGTAGATGTCGAGGCCGGCGTCGGTGCCGATGTCGGCAGGCAGGCTGCCGGTCGGCGCGAGCGTGCCCGCGTTGGCCGGGGACTGCAGGGCGACCCGGTCGAGGTCGGTGTCCAGGTCGAACAGCGAGGTCGCGGTGGCAGCGTCGAGGTCGTTGTTCGTGTACGCCGCGGCGGTCACCCCCGTGGCCGGGACGGTGCCGGTGGCCGGGGCGACGGCCGGGTTGGTCAGCGCGGTGTCCTCGACCGTGGCCGCGCCCGCCGTGGCGAAGGGCTGGCGCAGGTTCTGGCCGGTGTCGCTGAGGATGCGCAGCGCGTTGGCGGCCGGGTTGAAGTCGACGGCGAACTCGTCGCCCTCGAGGTCGACGGTGAGCTGCCCGACCTTGTCGGCGGCGGCGGTCCCGTCGTCGATCGTGTAGAGCCCGCCCTCGTCGCCGACGCCGTACAGCTCGCCGTCCTGGACGCGGTAGTCGATGCCGACGAGGTACTCGTCGTCCTCGAGCTTGACGACGCCGATCTCGTGGACCGAGCCGGCGTCGCCGGTGGAGAAGCCGACGAGGGTGATGCCGTCGACCAGGCCGACGGCGCGCAGCCCGCCGTCCTTGGGGTCGTGGTCGTCGGTGGCGAACGCGGACGGGGCCAGCACGGCCGCGCCGACGGCGGTGAGGGCTCCGGCGGCGATGAGGGAGCGACGCAAGGTCGTCATGGCAGGTTCTCCTCGGACGGGAGGACCCGACGCCCTCCCCCGATCGGCCTAACGATCTCTCCGGAAGAAGGTGACGAACCGGTCAGACCGGGTCGACGCGCAGGATCCGGTCGTCGCTGCCGTTGGACGTGCTGAGCAGCAGCGCCCCGTCCGGGGCGAGGCGGACGGCGCGCAGCCGCCCGAACGCCCCGTCCAGCGGGGCGGGCACGCCGACAGATGCCACGGCGCCGTCCGGCCCGAGCGTCATGAGCAGCAGCTTCTCCCCGCGCAGGGCGCCGACGGCGAGCGCGCCGTCGAGGTCGCCCCACGCCGGGCCGGCCAGGAACGCCGCGCCGGAGACGGCCTCGACGGGGCTGCCGGAGCTCCACGCGGCGGGCACGGCGTCGGGGTAGCGGTCCAGGTCGGTCATCGGGACGGACTCGTCGTAGCCGCCGACGGTGCCGCCCTGGGCCGGGTCCCACCCGTAGTTGCCGCCCGGGGTGATCCGGTTGACCTCGTCGTCGGTGCTCGGGCCGTGCTCGGCGGTGTAGACGGTGCCGTCCGCGGCCACGGCGACGCCCTGCACGTTGCGGTGGCCGTAGGACAGGATCAGCCGCTGCGCCGGGTCGTCGACGCCGGCGAACGGGTTGTCGGGCAGCGCCGCGCCGGTGGCGAGGTCCACGCGCAGCACCTTGCCGCCCAGCGAGGACAGGTCCTGGGGGATCGCGCCGCGGGCGGTGTCGCCGGTGCCGACGACGAGCGCACCGTCGGCGGCGAGGGTCGGGCGGCAGCCCGAGTGCCGGCCGGAGGGGTTGATCGGCAGGCCGCCCAGCAGAGGGTCGGCCACGCGCCGGGCGGTGGTGCCGTCGAGCTCCCAGGTGACCAGCCGGACGTCGGTGGCCGTGCCGCCCTCGACGTGGGTCTGGCAGGTGGTGAAGCGGCCGGTCTCCGCGAAGTCCGGGTGCACGACCATGCCCATCAGCCCGCCCTCGCCCTGCGCGAGGACGTCGGAGAGGTCGGCCGTGACGGGCGTGGCGGTGGCGCCGGGCTGCGTGCCCGACAGCAGCGTCAGCCGGCCCTCCCGCTCCGTGACGAGCACGCGCCCGTCGGGCAGCACGCCGACGTCCCACGGGTTCGCGAACCCGCCGGCGATCTCGGTGACCCGCAGCTCCGGCACCCCGGCGCGGACAGGGGCCGACGTGGTGCCCGGGGCGCCCTCGGCCATCGGGGCGCGGCCCGCGCCGCCCGCGTCGACCGACTGCGCGTCCGGGGTCCCGCACCCGGTCAGGACGAGGGCGGCGGCCACGGCCACCGCGGGAGCGAAACGCCGCATGCCGGGCATCCTGCCGCCGACCGGGTGAGGCCGCCGTACGGCCCGTCCACCGAAAGGGGCCGATACCGTCACCCCATGGCGCTGCCGAGCTACCTCCGCTTCCCGCACCTGCACGGCGACACCCTCGTCTTCACCGCGGAGGACGACGTCTGGACGGCCCCCGTCGGCGGCGGCCGGGCGCACCGCGTCACCGCCGACGCCGTGCCCGTCGCGCGGCCCCGGCTCTCCCCGGACGGCACGCGCGTGGCGTGGTCGTCGCGGCGCGAGGGGCCCGCGGAGATCCTGGTCGCGGACGTCGACGGCGGCGCGGCCCGGCGGCTGACCTGGTGGGGCGACGACCGCACGCGGGCCGCGGGCTGGGACGGCGAGGACGTCGTGGCGATCTCCGCGGCCGGCCCGTACGCCGGGCGCCGGACGTGGGCGCACGCGGTCCCGGCCGCGGGCGGCCCGGCGCGGCTGCTGCCGGTGGGCCCGGTGTCCGACGTCGCCCGCTCCGGCCCGGCGACGCTGCTGTGCTCCACGATCTCCCGGGAGCCGGCGTGGTGGAAGCGCTACCGGGGCGGCACGACCGGGAAGCTCTGGCTCGACGCCGCGGGCTCCGGGGAGTTCGTGCGGGTGGGTGCCGGCCTGGACGGCAACGCGGAGTCGCCGATGCTGGTCGGCGACCGGGTCGCGTTCCTGTCCGACCACGAGGGCTGGGGCAACCTCTACTCGCTCGCCGCCGACGGCACCGACCTGCGCCGCCACACCGACCACGGCGGGCCGGGCGCGCCCGCGTTCTACGCCCGCCACGCCGCCACCGACGGCACCCGCGTGGTCTACGAGTCGGCCGGGCAGCTGTGGCTCCTCGACGACCTGGCCGCCGCGCCCCGCCGGATCGACGTGCTGCTGGGCGGGCCGCGCACCGCCCGCGCCCCGCACCGGGTGTCCGGCCGGGTCGCCTCGGCGGCGCCCGACCGCACCGGCCGCACCAGCATCGCGCTGCTGCGCGGCACCGTGCACCGGCTCACCCACCGCGACGGCCCGGCCCGCACGCTGCTCGCCGAGCCCGGTGCCCGGGCCCGGCTGGCCCGCCCGCTGGGCGAGGACCGGGCGGTCTGGGTGGACGACGTGCTCGGCGAGGACGCGGTCTGCGTCGCCCCGCTCGACCCGCGCGGGGCCGACGGGACCGGCGACGCGCCGCGGCGCAGCGGCGCCGGGGAGCTCGGCCGGGTGCTGGAGCTGGCGCCCGCCCCCGACGGCGCGACCGTCGCCCTGACCACGCACGACGGGCGGCTGCTGCTGCTCGACGCCGCCTCCGGCGCGCTGCGGGAACTGCTGCGCAGCGGCATCGGCGCGGAGCTGTCGGGGCTGGACTGGTCGCCCGACGGCGCGTGGCTGGCGTGCGCGGAGCCCGAGGAGTCCGGGCTGAGCCGGATCCTGCTCGTGCGCGCCGCCGACGGCGAGGTCGTGCCGGTCACCGACGGCCGGTTCCTCGACCGCTCGCCCGCGTTCACCGCGGACGGGCGCTACCTGGCGTTCCTGTCGATGCGCAGCTTCGACCCGGTCTACGACCAGCACGCGTTCGACCTCGCGTTCCCGGCGTCCTGGCGGCCGTTCCTCGTGCCGCTCGCGGCGCGTACGCCCTCCCCGTTCGGGGCCACCCCGGACGGCCGGCCGGTCTCCGCGGGCGACGAGGGCCCGGCCGAGCTGCCCGCGCCCGCGCCGGGCGACCCGTCGGCCCCCGAGGCCGCTACCGTCCCCGAGGAGCACGCGGACGTCGCGGTGCCGGTCACCGTCGACGCCGCGGGGCTGGCCGGGCGGGTCGTGCCGGTGCCGGCCGTCGAGGCGCTCTACTCCGACCTCGGCGCGGGCAAGGACTGCCTGCTGTGGCTGCGCTCGCCGCTGACCGGCGTGCTGGGCGACGGGCGGGCCGGCACCCGGGAGAAGCCCGCGAAGACCGTGCTGGAGCGCTTCGACCTGGTGCGCCGCAAGCTCGACGTCATCGCCGACTCCGTCGACGACTACGCGGTCAGCGGCGACGGCACCCGGATCCTCGTGCGGGACGGCAAGGCCCTGCGCGTGCTGCGCACCGACCGCTCCGGCTCGTCGGCCCCGGAGAACGGCGAGGGCAAGGAGAGCCACGGCGACGAGTACGAGGTCGACCTCTCCCGCGTCGCCACCACCGTCGACCCGACGGCCGAGTGGCGCCAGATGTTCGACGAGGCCGCCCGGCTGATGCGCGACCACTTCTGGATCGCCGACATGGGCGACGTCGACTGGGCCGCCGAGCGGGAGCGCTACCGGCCCCTCGTCGACGCCGTCGGCAGCTACGACGACCTCGTCGACCTGATGTGGGAGTTCCAGGGCGAGCTGGGCAGCTCGCACGCCTACGTGCGGGCCCGCTGGACCGGCGGCACGGACGGGCGGCCCGCGTTCCTCGGGGCCGACCTCGCCCCGCTCGACGGGGCGTGGACCGTGCTGCGGGTGCTGCCGCCCGAGACGTCCGCGCCCGCGGCGCGCAGCCCGCTGTCCGCGCCCGGCGTCGACGTGCGGGCGGGCGACGTCCTGCTGGAGGTGGGCGGGCGCGCGGTCGACCCGCTGCTCGGGCCGGCGCCGCTGCTCGTCGGCACCGCGGACACGCTCGTGGAGCTCACCGTCCTGCGCCGCACCGCCGAGGGCGAGGAGGTGCGCCGCGTCGTCGTCCGGCCGCTGGCCTCCGAGCACGACCTGCGCTACCACGACTGGGTCGCCGGGCGCCGCGCGTTCACCGCCGAGCGCTCCGGCGGGCGGCTGGGCTACCTGCACGTGCCCGACATGCAGGCCCCCGGCTGGGCCCAGCTGCACCGGGACCTGAGCCGGGAGACCGTGCGCGACGGGCTGGTGGTGGACCTGCGCTCCAACGGCGGCGGGCACACCTCGCAGCTGGTCGTGGAGAAGCTGGCCCGGCGCGTCACCGCGTGGGTGCACGCCCGGCACCGGGCGCCGCGCACCTACCCGATCGACGCCCCGCGCGGGCCGGTCGTCGCGGTCACCGACGAGCTGGCCGGCTCCGACGGCGACATCGGCACCGTCGCGATCAAGCGGCGCGGCGTCGGGCCGGTCGTCGGCGTGCGCACCTGGGGCGGAGTGATCGGCATCGACTCCCGCTACTCCCTCGTCGACGGCACCGGCGTCACCCAGCCCCGGTACGCGTACTGGTTCGACGACGAGGGCTGGGAGGTGGAGAACCGCGGCGTCGAGCCGGACGTCGAGGTCGTCGTCACCCCGCAGGACTGGGCGGCGGGGCGCGACCCGCAGCTGGCCAGGGCCGTGGACATCGCGCTGGCCGCGCTGGCCGAGAACCCGCCCGCGCGCCCGCCGGACCCGGCCACCCGCCCGTCCCGCCGCCGCCCGGAGCTCCCGCCCCGACCCTGACCCGGGTCCGGGTGCTCCCGGATCCGCGGCCCGCTCCGGTGCGGTGTGCTCGACCCACCGACGGAGGGGGAGAGCATGATCGAGGCGCGCGGGTTGACGAAGCGCTACGGCGCGACGGTCGCCGTGGACGACCTGACGTTCACGGTGCGGCCGGGCGTCGTCACCGGGTTCCTCGGGCCGAACGGCGCCGGGAAGTCGACGACGATGCGGATGGTGCTGGGGCTGGACCGGCCCACGGCGGGCGAGGTGCGCGTCGCGGGGCGGCGCTACGCGGAGCTGGAGCAGCCGCTGCGCACGGTGGGCGCGCTGCTCGACGCGCGCTGGGTGCACCCGAACCGGTCGGCGCGGGCGCACCTGCGCTGGCTGGCCCGGTCGAACGGGCTGCCCGCGGCGCGGGTGGACGCCGTGCTCGACGCGGTGGGCCTGACGGGCGTGGCCGGGAAGCGGGCCGGCACGTTCTCCCTCGGGATGGCACAGCGGCTCGGCATCGCGGGCGCGCTGCTGGGCGACCCGCAGATCCTGCTGTTCGACGAGCCGGTGAACGGCCTGGACCCGGAGGGCATCCTCTGGATCCGCCGGTTCCTGCAGCGCCTCGCGGCCGAGGGCCGCACCGTGCTGGTGTCGAGCCACCTGCTCGCGGAGATGGCGCTGACGGCGGGCGAGCTGGTCGTGATCGGCCGCGGCAGGCTGATCGCGCAGGGCCCGACGGCCGACTTCGTCGAGCGCGCGGCGGCCGCCGCGGTGCGGGTGCGCGGACCGCGGCTGGACCTGCTCGCCGACGCGCTGCGCGGCGCCGGGCTGGGGGTGGTGCAGGACGAGGCCGGGCTGCTCGTGTCGGGGGCGCCGCCGGAGCACGTCGGGGAGGTCGTGGCCCGCGGCGGGCTCGTGCTGCACGAGCTGGCCGTGGTCCGCGGCTCGCTGGAGCAGGCGTTCCTGGAGCTCACCCGCGACGACGTCGAGTACGCGGGGGTGGCGGCGTGAACCTGCTGGCCGCGGAGCGGATCAAGCTGCTGTCGACGCGCTCGCCGTGGTGGTGCGCCGCGCTGGCCGTCGCCCTCGTCGCCGGGGTGACCGGCCTGGCCGTGGCCACGGGCGAGGTGTCCGCCGGGCCGGTGCCGCCGGGGTTCGCGGCGTTCGTGCTGCAGGCCGGCATGGTCGTGGTCATGGTCATGGCGACGCTGTCGGTGACCACCGAGTACCGGTTCGGCACGCTCCGGACCACGTTCCAGGCCGCGCCGCGACGGGCCGCGGTACTGCTCGCGAAGACGGCCGTGGCGGCCGTCGCGGCCGGGGTCGTCGGCCTCGCCGCGGCCGGGGCGGCGTGGGTCACGACCTGGGTGCTGCGGCCCGCGATGGTGACGCCCCGGGACACCGAGGCGGCCTGGCGCGCGGTGGCCGGGGCCGGGCCGGCGTTCGCCGTGGCCGCCGTGCTGGCCGTGGCCGTCGGCGTGCTGCTGCGCCAGAGCGCCGGGGCGGTCGCGCTGCTGCTGGTGTGGGCGCTGCTGGCCGAACCGCTGCTCGGGCAGCTGCCCGCGGTCGGCGAGCACCTGGCCGGGTGGCTGCCCTTCGCCAACCTGACCGGGTTCCTGGCCGGGGGCACCCCGTTCGGGCCGTGGGGCTCGCTGGGCTACGCCACGGCGCTGGCCGGCGCCCTCCTCACCGCGGCCCTGCTGGTCGCCGCCCGCCGCGACGCCTGAACGGCACCGCACGCGGTGCCGCGCGTAGGGTGTGGGGGAGACCCCACCCGGGCATCCGTCCCGGGGAGGGGTCTGTTCCGCGTGCGCTCCGAGAGGTCTTTTCCGTGGTCAAGCTCGCCGGTCTGCTGAACGTCGCCCTGTCCGACCCCGACCTCGCCGCGGTGCTCGACGCCGCCCGCGCCGCGCGTCCCGAGGAGGTGCCCGCGCTGCGGGTGGAGGGCCCCGCGGCCCTGCGGCCGTTCCTGGCGGCCGGGTTGTCCGCCCCGCACGACGACGCCGGGCGGACCGTCCTCGCCGTCACCGCCACCGACCGGGAGGCCGAGGACCTGGGCGCCGCGGCCGCGGACCTGCTCGGCCCCGGCGCCGTCGCGGTGCTGCCGTCCTGGGAGACGCTGCCCCACGAGCGGCTCTCGCCGCGCCCGGACACCGTCGGGCGCCGGCTGGAGATCTTCCGCCGCCTCGGCGGCGACGACGCCCCGCGCGTGGTCGTGGCCGCCGCCCGGAGCCTGATCCAGCCCGTGGCACCGGGGCTCGGGCGACTGGACCCGGTGCACCTGCAGGTCGGCGACACCGCCGACTTCGAGACGGTGCTGGAGCGGCTGGTCGAGCTGGCCTACACGCGGGTGGAGATGGTCACCGCGCGCGGCGAGTTCGCGGTCCGCGGCGGCATCGTCGACGTCTTCCCGCCCACCGCCGACCACCCCGTCCGCGCCGAGTTCTGGGGCGACGAGGTCAGCGAGCTGCGGTCGTTCGCCGTGGCCGACCAGCGTTCCGTCGACGCCGTGCCGGAGCTGCACGCCCCCGGCTGCCGGGAGATCCTGCTCACCGCGCCGGTCCGGGAGCGGGCCGCGGCGCTGGCCAGGGCGCACGAGAACAACCCGCCCCTGCGCGAGCTGCTGGAGCACCTCGCCGAGGGCATCCCGGCCGAGGGCATGGAGTCGCTGGTGCCGGTGCTCGCCGGGGGCGAGCTGGAGCTGCTCACCGACCTGCTGCCGGCCGGGTCGCCGGTGCTGCTCGCCGACCCGGAGCGGATCCGGACCCGCTCGGCCGACCTCGTCCGCACCGGGCAGGAGTTCCTGGAGGCGTCCTGGTTCGCCGCGGGCGTCGGCGGGGACGCGCCGATCGACGTGGGCGCGTCGGCCTACCGCGACCTCGGCGACGTCCTCGGCCACGCCGCCGCGACCGGCCGGCCGGTCGTCACGCTCAGCCCGCTGATGAGCGGCCGCGACGACGCGCTGGCCCCGGCCGTCCACGAGGTCGAGGGCTACCGCGGCGACACCGACCGCGCGCTCACCGACCTGCGCGCCCACGTGGCCACCGGGGGCACCGCCGTGCTCGTCGTCGGCGGCCACGGCACGGCGCAGCGCAGCCTCGAGCAGCTCCGCGAGGCCGACGTGCCGGCGACCCTGGTCGACGGGCTCGTCGACGACCCGGAGAAGGGCCTGGTGACGGTCACCTGCGGGCGGCTGACCGACGGCTTCACCGCCGGCCCGCTCGTGGTGCTCACCGAGGCCGACCTCACCGGCAACCGCGCGGGCGGCGCGGAGACCCGCAAGCTGCCCAGCAAGCGGCGCAACACCGTCGACCTGGTGGCGCTCAAGCCCGGCGACCACGTCGTGCACTCCCAGCACGGCATCGGCAGGTTCGTGGAGATGCGCGAGCGCACGGTCTCCGGCGCCACCCGCGAGTACCTGATCATCGAGTACGCGTCGTCGAAGCGGGGCCAGCCCGCCGACCGGCTGTTCGTCCCCACCGACGCGCTCGACGAGATCAGCCGCTACGTCGGCGGCGAGGTGCCCACGCTCAACAAGCTCGGCGGCGCGGACTGGGCGAGGACGAAGGGCCGCGCCCGCAAGGCCGTCCGCCAGATCGCCGCGCAGCTCGTGCAGCTCTACGCCGCGCGCCAGTCCGCCCCCGGGCACGCGTTCGCGCCCGACACCCCCTGGCAGCGCGAGATGGAGGACGCCTTCCCCTACACCGAGACGCCCGACCAGCTCGCCGCGATCGACGAGGTCAAGCGGGACATGGAGCGCCCGGTGCCGATGGACCGGGTGATCTCCGGCGACGTCGGGTTCGGCAAGACCGAGATCGCGGTCCGGGCGGCGTTCAAGGCCGTGCAGGACGGCAAGCAGGTCGCCGTCCTCGTCCCGACGACGCTGCTCGCGAGCCAGCACCTCGACACGTTCACCGAGCGGATGCGGGCCTTCCCGGTCACGGTGCGGGGGCTGTCCCGGTTCACCGACGCCGCCGAGGCGAAGGAGACCGTCGAGGGGCTCGCCCAGGGCAAGGTCGACGTCGTCGTCGGCACGCACCGGCTGCTGCAGTCCGGGGTGCGCTGGAAGGACCTCGGCCTGGTGATCGTCGACGAGGAGCAGCGCTTCGGCGTCGAGCACAAGGAGCACATCACCGCGCTGCGCACGCACGTCGACGTGCTCACGCTGTCCGCGACCCCGATCCCGCGCACGCTGGAGATGAGCCTCGCCGGCATCCGCGAGATGTCGACGATCACCACCCCGCCCGAGGACCGGCACCCCACGCTCACCTACGTCGGCGCCTACGACGACAAGCAGGTGGCCGCCGCGGTCCGCCGCGAGCTGCTGCGCGACGGCCAGGTGTTCTACGTGCACAACCGGGTGTCGAGCATCGACCGGGCGGCGCGGAAGATCCGCGACCTGGTGCCCGAGGCGCGCGTCGCCGTCGCGCACGGGCAGATGAACGAGGACCTGCTCGAGCGCACGGTCGCGGGCTTCTGGCACAACGAGTTCGACGTGCTCGTCTGCACCACGATCGTCGAGAACGGGCTCGACATCTCCAACGCCAACACCCTCATCGTCGAGCGCTCCGACACCCTCGGCCTGTCCCAGCTCCACCAGCTGCGCGGGCGCGTCGGCCGCGGGCGCGAGCGGGGCTACGCCTACTTCCTGTTCCCGCCCGAGCACCCGCTCACCGAGACCGCGCACGACCGGCTCGCCACCATCGCCCAGCACTCCGAGCTGGGCGCGGGCGCGGCCGTCGCGATGAAGGACCTCGAGATCCGCGGCGCGGGCAACATCCTGGGCGCCGAGCAGTCCGGCCACATCGCCGGCGTCGGGTTCGACCTCTACATCCGGCTCGTCGGCGAGGCCGTCGCCGCGTTCCGCCAGCAGGCCGGGGCCGGGGAGGGCGAGGAGGAGGAGACGCTCACCGACGTCCGCGTCGACCTGCCGGTGGACGCGCACGTGCCGCACGACTACGTCGACGGCGAGCGGCTGCGCCTGGAGGTCTACCGCAAGATCGCGGAGGCGGGCGACGCCGCCGCGATCGAGCGGATCGTGGAGGAGCTGACCGACCGCTACGGCGAGCCGCCCACGCCGGTGCGCAACCTGCTGGCCGTGGCGGCGTTCCGGCAGACCTGCCGGGCGCACGGCGTCGCCGAGGTCGCGCTGGCCGGGTCGGCGATCCGGGTCGGCCCGGTGGACCTGCCCGACTCCGCCCAGATGCGGCTGCGCCGGCTCTACCCGAAGGCGCAGTACAAGGCGGCCGCCCGCGCGGTCGTGGTGCCGCGACCGGTCGAGTCGGGCCGGATCGGCGGCACGCCGCTGCGCGACGTCGCGCTGCTGGAGTGGTGCACCCGGCTGGTGCACGACCTGGTCGGCACCCCGGTCGCCGCGCGCACCTGACCGGGACCGCCGGGGATCCGCGAACACCCTGGTCCGGCCGTGGGATCGCGCCTACGATCCGCGTGCGTCACTGCCGGGTGGAACCACCCGATCGGCCGTAACAAAGCGGGGTCCTCGGCGACTCCTCCCACAGGTACCGGATCGGAACCCCGACCCGGGTGCGCGCGAACCGGAAGGCGAAGACGTGTCCAACCCGTCCCAGAACTGGGGGCAGCCGCCGTCGGGTGCCGGCTCCTACGACCAGCAGTCCGGCGGCCAGCAGGGCTACCCGGGCCAGCCCTACGGCGGCCAACCCGGCCAGGGCTACGGCCAGCAGGGCTACGGCCAGCAGCAGCCCGCGTACGGCCAGCCCCCCGCCTACGGGCAGCAGCCGGGCTACGGCCAGCCCGCCGGCTACGGCGGCTCCGGCTACCCGCAGCCGGGCTACGGGGCCTCCCAGGCCTACGCGCACTGGGGCCAGCGCGTGCTCTCCGCGCTCATCGACGCGTTCGGCCCGGCGATCGTCGCCGGCATCCTCGTGGGGTTCATCCTGACCCCGATCGCCCTGTCCGGCGGCGAGGGGGCGGCCGGGATCGTCTCCATCATCAGCCTGCTGATCTACGTGGGCCTGCTCGCGTTCGTCATCTGGAACTCCGGCTACAAGCAGGGCACCACCGGCCAGAGCATCGGCAAGAAGATCGTCGGCACGAAGCTGGTGCGGGCGAGCGACGGCCAGCCCGTCGGGTTCGGCCTGGCGATCGGCCGCCAGTTCCTGCACGTCCTCGACAGCCTCCCGCTCTACATCGGCTACCTGTGGCCGCTGTGGGACGAGCGCCGGCAGACGTTCGCGGACAAGGTCGTCGACACCGTGGTGGTCGACGCGAAGCACTGAGCGGGGGGTCCGGGGGCCGCGGCGCGGCCCCCGGCGGGCGCGCCGCGGGCGCGTGAGAAGGTGGTCCCCGTGCGCAGCCAGGTAGGACGGGTCGTCGCGGCCGTGGCGGTCGTCGGCGCGTTGGTCGGCGGGTGTGGGAGCGGTCCGAGCCAGACGGGGTCGGCCGCGATCATCGGCTCCGGGGCGATCCCGCTCGGCGCCGTGCAGGACGACATCGCCGCGGCGCTGGCGCCGGACAAGGCCGAGACCGCCGCCGCCGCGGGCCTCACCGACCCGCAGGCCGTCGCCCGGTTCGTCGTCAGCGACGCCGTCCGTCACGAACTCCTCGTCCGCCGCGCGGCCGAGGAGGGCATCGTCGTCACCGACGAGCAGGTCGACGCCGCCCTCGGCTCCGCCGCGGGCGACCCGGCCGGGGGCTCGCTCTACGGCCCCGAACGGGCCCGCGAGGAGACCCGCGACCAGCTCACTGCCGCCGCGCTCGGCGCCCGCTACGTCGACCGGCTCGGCGTGGCGCTGCAGGTCGCCGTGATCCCCACCGAGGACGAGGCGCTGACCACGGCCCGCGCGCTCGCCGAGGGCGGCACCGTCGCCGACGCCGCGCTGGCCGGCCTGCCCCCGGGCAGCAGCCAGGCGCTCGAGGTCACCGCCGCGCAGGCGCTGGGCCAGTTCCCGCTCTACCCGTTCGGCACGGCCGAGGGGTCCGTCGTCGTCGCCCGGCCGCCGCAGGAGGGGCTGGACTTCGAGGTCGTCCGGATCGTGGAGCGCCGCGAACAGCCCGCCGCCGGGCCGTCGGCCGTCGACCAGATCCCGGTCACCCAGCTCGCCGCGTTCGGCTACCAGCTGCTGCAGCCCGACGCCACCGAGCTGGGCGTGCAGGTCAACCCGCGCTACGGCGTGTGGGACCCGCTGCAGATGTCGGTCGTGGCGCAGGACCAGGTCATCGGCACCGTCGTCCCCGCCGCGGACCAGCGCTGACGGTGGCCCGCACGCTCGTCGTCGTCGGCGTGTCGGGCGTCGTCCCGGCCGCCGCCGTGCCCGCCCTGCGCGCCGCGGCGCGCGTCGTCGCCGACGCGAGCGTGCCCGACGCGCTGCGCGAGCAGTTCGGCGCGGAGCCGGCCGGCCCCGACCCCGGTCCCGGCACGGACCCCGGGCCCGAGGTGCTGCTCACCGCCGCGCTCGACCCCGCCGACCCGCGGCACGCCGCCGCCGACACCGTGATCGGCCCGCCGCCCGGTGCCGCGCTGCTCGACGCGGTGGCCGTCATGGACCGGCTGCGCTCGCCCGGCGGCTGCCCGTGGGACGCCGAGCAGACCCACGAGTCGCTGCTGCAGTACCTGGTCGAGGAGTGCTACGAGCTCTACCAGGCCGTCGAGGACGGCGACCGCGCCGCGCTGCGCGAGGAGCTCGGCGACGTGCTGCTGCAGGTGCTGTTCCACGCCAGGGTGGCCGAGGAGGGCGACCCGGCGTTCGGCGTCGACGAGGTCGCCGCCGACCTGGTCGCGAAGCTCGTCGGCCGGCACCCGCACGTGTTCGGCGACCGGGCGACCGTCGACGCCGAGAGGATCGACTCGGCGGAGCGCCAGGAGCACCGCTGGGAGGAGCTCAAGCGGGCGGAGAAGGGGCGGCGCTCCAGCATCGACGGCGTCGCGACCGCGCAGCCCGCGGTGGCGCTGGCCGCCAAGCTGACCTCGCGCACGGCCCGCGCGGGCCTGCCCCCGGAGCTGCTGCCCGGCGGCGACGGCCCGGGCGAGCGGCTGTTCGCCCTCGCCGCGGCCGCCAAGCTGGCGGGCGACGACCCGGAGGCGCGCCTACGCACCGCCGCCCGCCGCTTCGCCGAGGACGTGCGCAGCGCCGAGGCCGCGGCGTCGGCCGCGGGGCTGGACCCGCACGCCCTCGACGCCACGGCCTGGCGCCGGTTCTGGCCCCGGTAGGTCGGACCCGCCCTATCCTGGACGGGGTGATCACCCCACCCGCCCGCCGGTCCGGAGCCGCCGTGGCCGTGTCCGTCCTGCTCCTCGTCGCGGCGCTGGTGCTGGCGGTGGCCGTGACGGGACTGCTGGCCCTGGCCCGCAGCGGCGGGGACGGCCCCGCGGACGACGGGCTCGGGCCCGCCGACGTCGCCCGCGACACCCCCGTCGCCGCGGCCGCCCCGCTCGACGCCGCCGCGGATCTGGGCCTGTGGGCGGAGGGCGCGGCCGACCGCACCGGCGTGCCGGCGCGGGCGCTGCGGGCCTACGCCGCCGCCGAGGTCGCGCAGCGCGCGGCCACCCCGGACTGCGGCCTGTCCTGGGCGACGCTCGCCGGCATCGGCCGCGTGGAGTCGCGGCACGGGGAGATCGGCGGGTCGGAGCTCGGGGACGACGGGGTGCCGCGCCCGCGGATCGTGGGCGTGCCGCTGGACGGCACGCCGGGGGTGCGCGAGATCCCCGACTCCGACGGCGGCGTGCTCGACGGCGACACCACCTACGACCGGGCCGTCGGGCCGATGCAGTTCCTGCCCACCACCTGGGCGCTGCACGGCGCCGACGGCGACGGCGACGGTGTCGCGGACCCGCACCAGATCGACGACGCCGCCCGGGGGGCCGCGGCCTACCTGTGCGCGGCCGGCCGGGACACCGCCGACGGGGCGGGCTGGTGGGACGCCGTCCTGGCCTACAACCGGTCCGGCGAGTACGCGCGCTCGGTGTGGGCGGCGGCGGACCGCTACGCCCGCACGGCCTGAGCGGCCCGGAGGTGTCCGCCA
>JAPLAT010000201.1 GCA_026393175.1 Pseudonocardiales bacterium | reverse complement strand
GGCGGCCGCGCTGCGCTGCCGGACGGCGACCCCCGCGGGGCGGCGGGTGCTGCAGTGGGCCGGCGCGGGCGCGGTTCTCGCCGGCGCCGCGATCGCGGTGGTGATGGCCCTGCACGTGCTGCTCGGGTCCCCGGCCGACGTCCTGGCGTGGAGCACCGCGGCCACCGCGCTGGTCCCGCTGGCGCTGGCCTGCGCGCTGCACCCGGCGAGCGCGCCCGCGGCGGCGACCGCGCTGGTGGAGGCCGTCGTCGTGGCCGGGCTTGCGGTCCTCGTCGTCGCGGTGTACCTCGTCGTGGTCGTGGGGCTGGGCCGGGTCCCGGTGGACGGGGAGCGCGAGGTGCTGGTCGCGGGCATCGTCGCGGCGATCGTCGTGGCCGTGCTGGTGCTGCCCGTGCGCGCCCGGCTGGTCGCCGTGGCGTCCGCGCTGGTCGGCCGGGCCGGCACGGCGCCGGGGGCGACCGCGTCCTTCGGGGCGCGGATGACCCGGGCCGTGCCGATGGACGAGCTGCTGCTCCAGCTCGCGGAGTCCCTGCGCGACGGGCCTGCCCCGGCCGGGGCGGAGGTGTGGGTCGGCGCCGACGGCGTGCTCGACCGCACCACCGCGGTCCCCGACCGCGCCCCCCGCCGGCTCGAGCTCGGCGCCGAGGAGCGCGTCGTCGTGGGGCGGGCGCGCAGCGGCGGCGCCCGCTGGATGTCGGTGTGGCTGCCCGACCTGCTCGCCGAGCACACCGCGCGGCACGGCGCCGACGCCCCGGTCCGGGCGGTGCCGGTGGCGCACCTGGGGCGACTGCTGGGGCTGCTCGTGCTGCACCGCCCGGCCGGGACGGACGAGTTCTCCGAGGCCGACGAGCGCGCGCTCGTGGAGCTGGCCCGCCAGCTCGGGCTGGCCCTGCACAACGTCGCGCTGGACTCCGCGCTGCAGGCCTCGCTGGAGGAGCTGCGCACCCGTAACGCCGAGCTGCAGGCGTCCCGGGCGCGCCTCGTCACCGCGGCGGACGAGTCGCGCCGGGCGATCGAGCGCGACCTGCACGACGGCGCGCAGCAGCACCTCGTCGCCCTGGCGGTGCGGATCGGGCTGGCGCGCACCCTGCTCGACGCCGACCCGGCGGCCGTCCCGCCGCTGCTCGACGCGCTGCGCGCCGACGCCCAGGCCGCGATCGCGGCCGTCCGGGAGCTGGCGCACGGCATCTACCCGCCGCTCCTGCGCGAGCGCGGGCTGGGCGAGGCGCTGCGCACGGCGGCGGCGCGGTCGCTGCTGCGCTGCGCGGTGGAGGTCGACCTGCCCGGCCGGCACCCGCCCGACGTCGAGGCGAGCGTGTACTTCTGCTGCCTGGAGGCCGTGCAGAACGCCGGCAAGCACGCGGGCGACGGCGCGCAGGTCCTCGTGCGCGTCGAAGCCGACGGCGGCGGGCTACGGTTCGTGGTGAGCGACGACGGGGCGGGCTTCGCCCCGGGCGCGACGGAGGGGCACGGGTTCGTGAACATGCGCGACCGGATCGGCGCGGTCGGCGGGGAGCTGACCGTCTCCTCCGCCCCCGGGGCGGGCACGACGGTGACGGGACGGGTGCCCGGGTGAGCGCGCGGGCCGACGGGTTCGACGCCGTCGTCGTCGGCTCGGGGCCGAACGGGCTGGTCGGGGCGGTGCGGCTGGCGGAGGCGGGCTGCCGGGTGCTGCTGCTGGAGGCCGCGGACACCCTGGGCGGCGGGCTGCGCACCGAGGAGCTGACGCTGCCCGGGTTCCGGCACGACGTGTGCGCCACGGTGCTGCCGCTCGCGCTGGCCTCCCCGGCGTTCCGGGCCCTGGACGTGGCGGGCGAGGTCGCGTTCGACCATCCGCCGGTGCCGTGCGCGCACCCGCTCGACGGCGCGCCCGCCGCGCTGGTGCTGCGCGACCTCGGCGGCACCGCCGCGGGGTTCGGCCGCGACGCCGCGGCGTGGCGGGCGGTCGTCGGCGGGACGGCCCGGGCCGGGTTCCCCCTGGTGGACACGCTGCTCGCGCCGCTGGACCTGCCGCCGCGCGCCCCGCTGGCCGCCGTCCGGTACGGGGCGACGGGCGCGCTGCCCGCGGCCGCCGTCGCCCGGCTGTTCCGCGACGCCCCGGCCCGCGCCGCGTTCGCCGGAATGGCCGCGCACTCGATCCTGCCGTTCACCGCCCCCGTCACCGCCGGGTACGGCACGCTGCTCGCCGCGCTCGCGCACTCCGTCGGCTGGCCGGTGGTGCGGGGCGGCTCGCAGACCCTGGCCGACGCGCTGGTGGCGCGGCTTCGGGCGGCGGGCGGCGAGGTCGTCACCGGGTGCCGGGTCACCGACCTCGACGAGCTGCCGCCGGCGCGGGTGGTGCTGCTCGACGTCACGCCGAGGCAGTTCCTGGCCATGGCCCGGCGGCGGATGCCGCGGGTGTACCGGGCGCGGCTGGAGCGCTTCCGCTACGGGCCCGGGGTGTTCAAGCTCGACTACGCCCTCGACGGCCCGGTGCCCTGGCGGGACCCGGCCGTCGCGGCCGCGGGCACGGTGCACCTGGGCGGCACGTTCGCCGAGGTCGCCGCGGCCGAGCGGGACGTCGCGCAGGGCCGGCACCCGGAGCGGCCGTTCGTGCTCGGCGTGCAGGCCACGGTCGCCGACCCGACCCGCGCCCCGGCGGGCAAGCACACGTTCTGGGCCTACTGCCACGTGCCGCACGGCTCGGGCGTCGACATGACCGCGGCCGTCGAGACGCAGGTGGAGCGGTTCGCCCCGGGGTTCCGCGACCGCGTGCTGGCCCGGCACGCCATGGGCCCGGCGGCGCTGGAGGCGCACGACGCCAACGAGGTCGGCGGCGACATCGCCGGCGGCGCGGCGGACTGGCGGCAGTTCGTCTCCCGCCCGGTGCTCGCCCGCGACCCGTGGCGCACGCCCGTGCCCGGGGTGTACCTGTGCTCGGCGAGCACCCCACCGGGCGGCGGCGCCCACGGGATGGGCGGCTGGTCGGCGGCGGGCCGCGCGCTCAGGACGCTCTGAGCGCCCGCAGCGCGGCCGGGGTCAGGTCCTCCTTGTGCAGGTAGGCGACGGCGCCGCAGCCCGCCGCGTCCGAGGGCAGGTCGGCGGCGGCGTAGGTGCTCATGAGCACCACCGTCGCCCCCGGCTCGACGGCCAGCAGCCGCCGCGTCGCCTCGATGCCGTTGATCCCCGGCAGGTGGATGTCCATGAGCACCACCTCCGGATGCGACCGGGCCGCCTCCGCGACCGCGTCCTCGCCCGTCCCGGCCTCCGCCGTGACGCGCCATCCCCCGACCAGTCCGACGACCGTGCGCGCCACCGTCCGGAACGGCGGCTGGTCGTCCACGATGAGCACGTCCACCACGCGACCCATGGTCCGCCGGGCGGCGCGCGGCGCCCAGGGTGGTAGCACCCCCCTCAGGAGGAGGGTTCGGCCAGGTGCAGGAGGACGGCCTTGACGCGGCGGTTGGAGTCGGGCTCCGGTTCCAGGCCGAGCTTCGCGAACAGCACGTTGATGTGCTTCTCCACGGCCCGCTCCGACAGGTGCAGCGCCGCCGCGACGCCGGAGTTGCTGCGGCCCTGCGCGATCTGGGACAGCACGTCGCGCTCGCGCGGGGTGAGCTCGGCCAGCGGCGAGCGGCGGGTCCGCCCCGACGCCGAGACGAGCACCTCCACCACCGCGGGGTCGATCACCGACCCGCCCCTGGCGACCTCCCGCACCGCCGCCGCGAGCTGCCCGGGGTCGCTCACCCGCTCCTTGAGCAGGTACGCCCGCCCCGCGCTGCCGCCGTCGAGCAGGGCGGTGGCGTAGCCGGTCTCCGCGTGCTGGGACAGCAGCACCACCCCGACGCCCGGGTGCTCGGCCCGCAGCGCCACCGCGGCCCGGACGCCCTCGTCCGTGCCGGTCGGGGGCATCCGCACGTCGGTGACGACCACGTCGGGCCGGTGCTCGGCGACCGCGGCCAGCAGGGCCGGCAGGTCCCCCACCCCGGCCACCACGTCGACGTCCCCCGCCGCCCGCAGGACGGCGACGACGCCCTCGCGGACCAGCAGGGAGTCCTCGGCGATCACGACCCGCAGCACGCGGGAACGCTACCGCGGCACCGGTCCGCCCGTGCGGATCCCGCCGCCCGGCAGCGGCCGCCCGTCGTCGGACACCGTGATCGTCGCCGCGGAACTGATCGTGGGGCCGGATACGGGCACGTCCGCCCGGGTATCCGGGCTGACGATCAGCTCCACCGCGCGCTCACACGTCGCGGGACAGCGCGTCGCGCAGGGCGTGCGCGGCCGCCCGCAGCGCGGACGGGTCGGGCCCCGCGCGCAGGACCGAGCGCGACGCCGCGGGCAGGACGACCCCGTCCAGGCCGCAGAACCGCGCGGCGATCTCGGCCGGGCCGGCGCCCTGGGCGCCGATCCCGGGGGCCAGGACGGGCCCGCGCAGCGCGGACAGGTCCAGCCCGTGGTCCTGCGTCGCCCCGACGACGACGCCGACGTCCCCGAGCGGTCCGGCCCCGCCGTCGGGGGAGGCGCCGGCGGGGGCGGCGGCGTTGCGGGCGGCGGCGCCGTCCACCACCGCCTGCGCGACGGTCCGCTCCCCCAGGCGGGCCAGCTGCACGTCCGCCCCCTCCGGGTTGGACGTGCGGGCCAGCACGAACACCCCGCGCCCGGCGTCTGCGGCGGCGTCCAGCGCCGGGGCCAGGGAGCCGAACCCGAGGTAGGGCGAGAGCGTCACCGCGTCCGCGCCGAGCGGGGCGCCGACGGCGAGGTAGGCGTCGGCGTAGCCGTCCATCGTGGAACCGATGTCGCCGCGCTTGACGTCGAGCAGGGTCAGCGTGCCGCTGCCGGCGAACCCGGCGAGCA
>JAPLAT010000375.1 GCA_026393175.1 Pseudonocardiales bacterium | reverse complement strand
CGGTGGCTCCCCGCCCGCCCGGGGCGCCGCCCGGGGCACGGGCTGGCCGTGATCCGCGGCCTGGCCGCCGACGCCGCCGTCGACACGGACGAGGGAGGCACCCGGGTGCGGTTCACCGTGCGGGGCTGACCGTGCGGGTGGTCCGGGGCCCGTGGCCGACCGCGGCCGCGCCCGTCACGGTTCGCGGCCGCCGGGGGTCGGCGGGATCCCGTGGCGGGGGGACGGTCGCGGTGCGCGCAGCCCGCCCGGCCCGTCCCGATGCGGCCCGTTCTCGTGCGCCCCGTCCCCCGACAGCACCCCCGCCGCGACGTCCCCCACCGTCCGCCTGCTCCGGCGGGCGGCCCGGCGCAGGACGTCGAACGCGGTGACCGGGTCCAGGGACCGCGTGCCCATGAGGAAGCCGATGGCCCGCTCGACCGTGACGCGGTGGTCGAGCGCGTGGCGCAGCTGCGCGGTGAGCACGTCGCCCCGCCGGGCCCGGATGAGCGAGGTGAACGCCGAGCCGAGGACGCGCGCGAAGGCCAGCAGGGCGTCGACCTCGTCGTCGGGCCACTCGTGGGCCCGGTCGCGGTAGACGTTGAGCGAGCCGACGGGGACCCCGGACACCTCGACCGGGACGCCGAGCACGGCCCGCACCCCCAGCGGCCCGGTGAGGGCGCCGACCGCCCGGTACCGGTCGTCGACGGTGATGTCGGCACTGCGGACGACCCTCTGCAGGACCAGGCAGTCCAGGCACGGGCCCTCGCCCAGCTGCTCCTGGGCGGTCTCCAGGGCGCGGATGGTCTCCCCGGAGGCGGCGACGTAGCGCAGGGCCTCGTCCTCGTCGACGAACATCAGCCCGACGCCGGACAACCCGAACACCGCGTCGGCGGCGGTGATCACGAGGTCGACGAGCCCGTCGGCACCGGGGTCGTCCTCCGCACCGCCCGCCGCTCTCTCGAGGCGGGCGATGCTGGCGGCCAGCGCGGCCTGGTCGATCGGCAAGGGGTCTCCGGACGGTCGGGTGCGGGCGGTGCGTGCGTCCCGACCGTACGGGTCTGCGCGGGCGGCGCCCGCATGGTCCCGCCGGGGCCGGGTAGCCCACCGCCATGAGCGACGACACCTCCCGGCACCCGCCCCAGCAGCAGGACCCGCCCGGCCGCACCGCCGACATGGAACCCGGCCCGCGCGACGAGATGCGCGGCTACCGCGGTCGCGACCTGCTGGAGGGGCGGGTCGCGCTGGTCACCGGGGGCGACTCCGGGATCGGGCGCGCCGTCTGCGTCGCGTTCGCCAAGGAGGGCGCCGACGTCGCGCTGGCCTACCTCGACGAGGACGAGGACGCCGAGCACACCGCCCGGCTGGTCCGCGAGCAGGGCGGGCGCTGCCTGACCCTGCGCGGTGACCTCGGCGACGCGCGGCACTGCGCCGAGGTGGTCGAGCGCACCGTCGCCGAGCTGGGCGGGCTCGACGTGGTGGTGAACAACATCGCGACGCAGGAGCCGGTCGACGCGCCGGAGGAGATCGACGACGAGCGCTGGCTGCGGACGTTCGAGGTCAACGTGCACAGCTTCTTCCGGGTGACCCGCGCCGCGCTGCCCCACCTGGGCCGGGGCAGCGCGATCATCAACACCGGCTCGGTCAACGGGCTGCGCGGGAACAAGTCGCTCATCGACTACTCGGCGACCAAGGGCGCGGTGACGGCGCTGACCTACTCGCTCGCCCAGTCGCTCGTCGACCGCGGGATCCGGGTGAACTGCGTGGCCCCCGGCCCGGTCTGGACCCCGCTCATCCCCGCGACGATGCCCGAGGACAAGGTCGAGTCCTTCGGCGAGCAGGTGCCGATGGGCCGGGCCGCGGACCCCGACGAGATCGCCCCGTCCTACGTCTTCTTCGCCTCGGAGACCCTCTCCTCCTACTACACCGGCGAGGTGCTGGCCCCGGTCGGCGGGGAGACCATGCCGGGATGACGGCCGCCCCGCCGGCGGGCCTCAGCTCGCCGGCACCCCGGGGTGGGTCACCACCCGGGCCTCCAGCACGCCGTCGACCGCGCGGGTCTCGAACCGGGGCACCGGCGCGGTCGCCGGGCCGTGCACGACCCCGCCGTCGGCCGTGCGGAACACGCTGCCGTGCCACGGGCAGGTGAGCGTGGCGCACCCGTCCTGCTCGCCCAGCTCGCCCTCGTGCAGGGGCGCCGACGCGTGCGGACAGCGGTCGGCCAGCACCGCGACCGCGTCGGCGGTGCGGACGACCACCACCGGGGTGTCGCCGGCCAGCCGCCGGACCGGCCGCCGGTCGGGGACCTCCGCGAGCGGGCCGAGCGGCTGCCAGTCCTCGGGCCCGGTGTGCGGGACCGCCTCGGCGTGGTTCGGCCCGAGCGCCTGGCGGAAGGCCATGTGCCCGCCGAGGTAGGCGCTCAGCGACACGAGCGCGCCGCCCGCGGCGGTGAGCGCCCGGCCCCGCCCGCCGCGCGACCGGGCGAGGAGCGCCCCGGCGTAGAGGGCGACGCCCGCCCCGTTCAGCGCGGCGTGCACGACCCCGACCCGCTGCTGCTCCTCGTGGCCGTCGGCGTAGTCCGCCCAGCCCGACGCGACGGTCGGCAGCGTCGCGGCCAGGCCCGCCGCGACGAGGGTGCTCGACTCGCGGGTCCGCCCGCCCACGGCGTCCAGCAGCGACGCCGAGACGAAGGAGCCGAGCGTGAACTGGGCCAGCGCCGGGTGCAGCGCGTGGCCGAGCCACACCCCGTGCAGGGCGTCCTTGACGGCGCCGGTCCGCAGCACGCCCTGCACCGCGTCGCGGGCGGCGCCGGCGACCCGGTCCAGGCCCCGCGCCCGCTCGATCCTCTCCGCAATGGTCATGACGGAGGGATGGCCGGGCGGGGCTCCGGTGAAACCTGGCGGCCGCGCCGCGGCGCGTGCCAGGGTGACCGGATGACGTCCCCGCCCGACACGCTCCCGGTGCTGACCTTCGGCGACGGCCCGCGGCTCGCGGTCGCCGTGCACGGCATCACGGCCTCGGCGATGCAGTGGCCCGCCGTCGCCCGCCTGCTCGGGCCGGGCTGGACCCTCGTCGCGCCCGACCTGCGGGGCCGGGGGGCGGCCGCCGGGCTGCCCGCCGGGTCCGGGCTGCACGACCACGCCCGGGACGTGTGCGCCCTGGTGCGGGACCGGGGGGCGGGCCGGGCGGTGCTCGTCGGGCACAGCATGGGCGCCTACGTCGCGCTGCTCGCCGCGGTGGCCGAGCCGGACCTGTTCGACAGGGTGGTCCTCGTCGACGGCGGGCTGCCGTTGCCTGCCCCTCCGGCCGGCACGGACGTCGACGCGGTGCTGGCCGCCACGCTGGGCCCGGCCATCGCGCGGCTGTCCGCGACGTTCGCGTCCGAGCAGGACTACCTGGACTTCTTCCGCGCCCACCCGGCGCTGGCCGCCGACTGGAACGACGACGTCGCGGCGTACGTGCGCTACGACCTGACCGGGGAGCCGGGCGCGCTGCGCTCGCGGGTGGTCGGTGAGGCGGTGCGCACCGACGGTCGCGACGTCCTCGAGCGGGCCGGGGAGTTCGGCGCCGCGTGGGACGCCCTCACGGTGCCCGCGGTGCTGCTGCGCGCGCCCCTCGGGCTGATGGGGCAGCCCCCCGGGATGCTCGGCGAGGACGCGGTCGCCGACGCCCGGCGCCGCCGCCCGGACATCCCCGTCGAGACGCTGGACGGCGCCAACCACTACACGATCGTCTTCGCCGACCGGTTCGCCGCGCGGGTCGCGGAGGCCGTCGCGGCGGGGTGAGGCGGGCGCCCGGCGACGATGGTCCCGCCGGCCCGGCCCGCTCGGCCCTGCCGGCCCGCCCGGGCCGGACGGCACCCTCGCCGCCATGGACACCGACCGCTCGTCCCGCCGGTTCTGGGCGACCTGGCTCGCCGGCTGGACCGGGATGCTCGTGCTGGCGCTGGCCAACGGCACGGTCCGCGCGCTGGTCGTGCAGCCGCTCGTGGGCGAGGAGGCCGCCCGGCGCCTCGCGACCGTGGTGCTGCTCGGCGCGCTGACCGGTCTCGTCTGGTGGCTGCACGGGCGCTGCCCGATCCCGACGGCCGGGCGGGCGTGGGCGGTCGGCCTGACCTGGGCGGCACTGACGCTGGCCTTCGAGTTCGGCTGGGGCGGGCTCGTGGAGGGGCTCCCGCCCGCCACGATGCTCGCCGACTACGACGTGACCGCGGGCCGGATCTGGGTGCTCGTCCCGCTGTGGACGGCCGCCGCCCCGGCCGTCGTGCGCCTGCTGCGCCGGGCCCGGGGCGGCCGCGGGGGCTCCGGGCGACGGGATCCGGTCAGGCGTGGGCGCTCGTCGAGCCCCGCTTCGGGATGAGGTGCACGACGGCCACGACGACCGCGCCCACCACGAGCCCGAGGATCGCCGAGAAGACGGTGTTGGTGAGCCAGCCGAGGAAGCCGCCGAGCGCGCCGGTGGCGTCGTGCACGACCACCTCGACGCCGTGCACGAAGTCGTAGATCGGGTGGAAGCCGAGCTCGTCGACGCCCACGAGCAGGATGTGCCCGCCGACCCAGAGCATGGCCGCGACGCCGACGGTGGACAGGATCGCGAGCACCACGGGCATCGCCCGGACCAGCCCGCGGCCCAGCGCGCTCACGGCCCCCGAGTCGCGTGCGGCCAGGACCAGACCCACGTCGTCCATCTTGACGATGAGGGCGACCACGCCGTACACGAGCACGGTGATCGCGACCGCGACCACCAGCAGGATGACCGCCCGCGACAGCAGCCCCTCCGACGCCACCTCGTTCAGCGCGATGACCATGATCTCGGCGGAGAGGATGAAGTCGGTGCGCACGGCGCCCGACACGACCTTCTTCTCGTGCTCGGCCGGCTCCGCCGCCGCGGCGGCCCGGACGTCCTCCGGGTCGGGCTGGTGCCCGGAGATCTTCTCCCAGATCTTCTCCGCGCCCTCGTAGCAGAGGTAGGTGCCGCCGAGCATGAGGATCGGGGTGAGCAGCCACGGCGCGAACTGGCTGAGCAGCAGCGCGGCGGGGAGGATGAACAGCAGCTTGTTGCGCAGCGAGCCGCGGGCGATCCGCCAGATGATCGACAGCTCGCGCCGGGGGTCGAGGCCCTGGACGTAGCGCGGGGTGACCGCCGCGTCGTCCACCACGACACCCGCCGCCTTCGCCCCGGCCCGCCCGGCCGCCCCCGCGATGTCGTCGAGCGAGGCCGCGGTGAGCCGCACCAGCGCCGCGACGTCGTCGAGCAAGGCGAACAACCCGCTCATCCGGTCACCGTCCGCTGCACCCCGCCCGTGGTCCGCACGGGGTGAGCCTACGGGGTGCCCCCGGCGGCGGGGGTGCGGCGCGACGGCCCGGTGGCTCTCACCGATGAGTTCCGGCGGGCCCGGCGGTCTCGTCCTCATGGGCATCCTCGGCTACACGATGAGCACCTCCCTCGACGGCTACGTCGAGGACCCGACCGGCGGCATCGACTTCACCGCACCGGACGAGGAGGTGCACCGCTTCGCCAACGAGCAGGCCCGCGGCACGGCGGCCTTCCTGTTCGGCCGCGGCCTCTACGACG
>JAPLAT010000068.1 GCA_026393175.1 Pseudonocardiales bacterium | reverse complement strand
CCTGCTCGTGGAGCAGGGCGGCTGCCCGATGAACGTCGTGGCCGACCACGCGATGCTGCTGGCGCCCAAGCTGAGCAAGCTCGTCGACCGGATGGTGTCGGCGAACCTGGTGCTGCGCCGCACCGACGAGCTCGACCGCAGACGGGTGCTGATCTACGCCTCGCCCCGCGGGCGGGAGGCGCTGGCGGTGTGGAACGCGGCGTCGACCGAGGTGCAGCAGCAGTTCCGGACGGTGCTCGGGGACGACGTCGCGCTGCTGGACGCGCTGCTGCTCCGCCTCGCGGACGGCCTGACCCGCCGCCCGGCCTCGTCCGACACCCCCTGACGCGGCGGCCGGAGTTCCCGCGCGGACGGGGGCCTCGTCCATGCTCGGCGACGAGCCTTCCCGGCCCACGGCGCCGGATCGTCCTGCAGGGGAGAGCCTGTCCACCGAGCGCTGGTCGACCATCGGTGCGCAGCGGGCCGGCGGTCGCCGTGTCCTGCGCCGGCGTCGGGCCGGGCCGCCGACCGGACGGCGCCCGCGAGGTACCCCTGGGGGTATGCTGGGAGCATCCCCCTTCGACGAACGGAGCACGACATGTGCCAGAGGGCGCGGTGCCGCACGTGCGGCAAGGCCACCTACACCGGATGCGGTCAGCACGTCGAGCAGGTCCTCGCCGGCGTCCCCCGCGACGAGCGGTGCGGCTGCCCCCCGCGGGCCCGCATGGGCGGCTTCTGGGCGCGGCTCCTCGGGCGGGCCTGACGGCAGGGCCCTCCGGCGGGGCGGCGGGCGTCCCGGCCCCTGCCCACCCCCCGGCCGCGGACTCACGCTCGACGGGCGGCCGGGTGGGTGCCGCTCCGGGAGGCCGGGACGAACGGACGTGATCCCCTGACGGCCCGCGACACCCCGAACGAAGCCCGACGCCGCGCCGCAGGGCTCGACGTCGTGCTGGCGCTGCTCGTGCTCGCCCCGCCGTCCGGGGGGACCTAGCGGGCGGGGAGCCGGAAGCGGACCGTCGTGCCCGTGGCCCGGCCGTCCAGCTGCGTGTCGGCGGCCAGCGTGCGGATCATCCGCAGGCCGTGGCCGCGGTGGCCGTTGTCCGCGGGCGCGGGCCGCCAGGTGCCGGAGTCGCGGACGGCCACGAGCACCGCACCGTCCTCGGCGCGGTCGAGCGCGCACTCCACCTCGCCCGCCGTCGCACCGCGGTAGGCGTGCTCCACGGCGTTCGCGACGGCCTCGCCGACGGCGAGCAGCAGGTCGTCGGCCAGGCCGCCGGGCAGCGCGTGCCCGGCGGCCCAGCGCTGCACGGCCTGCCGCAGCGGCCGCAGCTGCTCCGGCCGGGCGGGCACGCACACGCGCAGCGGGGGCGGCAGGATCCGGCCCGCGACGACGGCCACGTCGTCGGAGGGGCGCCCGGCCGGCACGAGGCTGTCGAGCAGGGCGCCGAGCAGGGCGTCCGGCGGACGGTCGGTCAGGGCGGCGGCCCCGGTGGCGAGCCGCTCGACCCCCTCGTCGATCACCTCGCCGCGACGCTCGACGAGCCCGTCGGTGTAGAGCAGGACGGTCGCACCGGGACCCACCGCGACCCGGCTCTCGGTGTAGGGCGGGCGCCCGGTCACGCCCAGCACCGTGCCGCTCGGCCCGTCGAGCAGCCGCACCCGGCCGGCGTCGAGCAGCATCGGCGGCGGGTGCCCGGCGCGCGCCCAGCACAGCTCGCCGCGCTCCCAGTCGACGACGACGCAGGCGGCGGTGCTGCCGCGGGAGCCGGGGATGCGCGCCGCGAACCGGTCCAGCTGCTCCAGCACCTGGGCCGGGCCGTGCCCGTCGAGGAGCGCGCAGGTCAGCGCGCTGCGCAACTGCCCCATGACGGCGGCGGCCGCCGGGCCGTTGCCCACCACGTCGCCGACGACGACGGCGGCGCGGTGCTCGTCGAGGGCGAGGACGTCGTACCAGTCGCCCCCGGCCTGGGTGCCCTCCGCGCCGGCGAGGTAGCGCGACCCCAGCGCGAGGCGCGGGAGCCGCGGCAGCCGCTGGGGCAGCAGGCTGGTCTGCAGCACCTCGGCGATGCGGTGCTCGGCCTCGTAGAGCCGCGCGTTCTCGATGGCGAGCGCCGCCCCGGTGGCGATGTCCTGCAGGAACGCGACGTCCTCGGCCCGGTGCCTGCGCCCGGAGTCGGTGAAGCAGACCCGCAGGGCCCCGACGACGGCCTCCCCGGCGAGCAGCGGCACCGTGATCGCGGAGACCGGCGCGAGGGCGGGCGGCTCGTCCGGGTCGGGGTCGAGCCGCTCGGCGAGCACGCCGCGGCCGGTCACGAGCACCTCGGCGACGTCTGGCACGGCGGCCACCTTCCGCAGCGCGGGCAGCACCGCGGGGTCGGCGTGGGCGGCCGCGGCGAGCAGCGGGCGCCCGCCGGGCCCGGGCACGGCGAGGACCGCGAGGTCCGCGATCGCCGGCACCACCGCCTCCACGAGCAGCCGCATTCGCAGCGCGGGACCGTCGGCGGCGTTGAGCCGCTCCAGCACGTCGCTGCGCACCCGCTGGCGGGCGGCGCGCCGCTCGGCCACCTCCCGCAGCCCGATGGACAGCTCGTAGAGCCGGACCCGCTCCAGCGAGTTCTCGACCTGCAGCGCGACCGCCTCCAGCATCGCCCGCTCCTCCGCCGGGAACGCGCGGTCCCCGGCGAAGTGGGCGGCGAGGTAGCCCACCGGTTCGCCCGCCCGGTGCAGCGGGAGCACCGCCGCGGCGCCGAACGGGGTGTCGGCGAGGAGCCCGGCGGCGTCCGGGAACTCCGTCTCGGCGGCCGTGCGGTCGGTGAACCAGCGGGCCCGGCCGTCGCGGACGGTGGCGGGCCCGGGCAGCCGCGCGTCGCCCGGCAGCGTGGCCGAGCGCCGCGCGACGTCGGCGGGGAAGCCCAGCGTCGAGACGCGGAGCGTGCCGTCCGGGCCGAGCACCCCGGCCGAGGTCGCGGCCACCCCGAGCGGGACGAGTCCGGCGTCGTGCACGGCCCGGACCGCCTCGTCGAGCGTCGTCGCCGAGCCCAGCGCCGCCGTCACGCCGTGCAGCATCTCGGCCCGGCGCAGCGCGCGGCGCTCGACGTCGTAGGCGGCCTCGGCGGCGAGCCGCTGCGAGTCGGCGGCCGCCGCGCGCAGCAGGGTCCGCTCGCGCTCGCGGATCTCGGCGGCGAGCGCGGCCGTCGTCACCAGCACGACGGCGATCAGCGCCTGGACGTAGCTCAGCGCCAGCCCCGGGGCGATGCCGAGGTCCGCGGCGAGGCCCTGCTCGCTCGCGACCGACGCCGACGCGGCGGTCGCGACGCCGAGCCCCGCCGCCGTCACGCCCGCGACGCCGAGCCGGAAGGCGATCCACACCAGGACGACGGCCACGAGGTAGGCCAGCGGCAGCGCGTGCCGGGAGACGACGGCGGCGGTGCCGAGCGTGGCCAGCAGGACCAGCGCGACGGCCTCGGGACGCCGGCCCGGCACCCGCCACACCGAGTCCGGCGAGCGCAGGGCGAGCAGCACCCCGCCGACGACCAGGACGCCCAGCCCGTCGCCGAGCCAGATCCGCACGGCGACGTCGAGGAAGCGGTCCGGGGCGACGAACAGCGCGTCCGCCGTCGCGGCGACGAGGCCCCCGAGCATCGGCGCGAGGAGCACCGGGCCCCCGACGAAGCGGAACAGGTCCTCGCGCCGCTCCAGGTCGACCCGCCTGCCCCGGTGGGCGCCGAGCAGCACCGCCCCGGCGAGCGGCTCGGCGATGTTGGCGACGGCGAAGCCGACGCCGGCCAGCGGGCCGAGCCCGTTGACGGTGTCGAGCAGGACCTCGCCGACGAGGACGGCGGCGGCCACCACCGGCCAGTGCCGCCGGTCGAGCAGCACGAACGCGGCGAGGGTGAGCCCCGCGGGCGGGAAGAACGTGCCGCCGAGGCCGAGCGCGCCGAACCAGCTGAACGCGGCCTGCGACCCCGCCGCGTAGGCGACGAGGACCAGGAGGAAGACCACCGGGGCGGCCGGGCGGACCGCCGATGACCTGCTCCCGGGCGCACGGCCGCGGGGCGGCTGCATGGGGCAAGTATGGAGGGCACCCGGGCGGTGTCAACGCCCGTATGCGGCGCGCATGGGACGTCCGGTAGTGGGTACCCCTCGTCTCGCCACCGGACGAGGGCGTTCGGCCGGGCGCGGGAGGAACGCATGTGGTCGTCGGACGAGCGCACGGTGCTCGCGGTGGAGCGCCCTGCGCCGGGGATCGTGGTGGTCCGGGTCGCCGGGCCGCTCGGGGACACCTCGGGGGCGCGGCTGGCGCGGCTCCTGGACGTGCTGGGCACCGGGCCGACCCGCCCGCGGCACGTGGTCGTCGACCTCGGGGACGTCGGCTGGTTCGGCAGCTGCGGGATCGCCGCGCTGCACGCCGCCGAGGCCGGGTACCGCGGGCTCGGGGTGGGGCTGCACGTGTCGGGGCTGAGCGCGCGCATGGAGCTGCTCCCGGTCGGGGTCGCGGACCGGCTGGCCCGGCTGCCGGGCTTCCCGACGGTCGAGCGGGCCGTCCTCGCCCTGAGCGCCCCCGCGGCCGAGGCCGGCCGTGCGACGGCGACGGCGGCGATCAGCCGCGCGGCGCACGTCCGGCTGCGCCGGGTCGACCCGGCGCCGCCGTGAGCCGCGCGGCGCGGGCGTGCAGGTACCGCTGCTGGGGCAGGTTCGCCGCCCGCACGGCCGCGGCGAGGTAGGAGTCGCGGGCGCCGTCGGCGTCGCCGGAGAGCTCCAGCAGGTGCGCGCGGACGGTGGGCAGGCGGTGGTCCCCGGCCAGCCGCGGGTCCGCGTCGAGCGCGGGGAGCAGGGCGAGACCCGCGGCCGGGCCGCGGGCCATCGCGACCGCGACGGCCCGGTTGAGCGCGACCACCGGGTTGTCGGACAGGGCGGCCAGCGCCTCGTAGAGCGCGACGATCTGCGGCCAGTCGGTCTCCTCCGCCGAGGGGGCCTCGTCGTGCAGGGCCGCGATCGCGGCCTGGATCTGGTAGGGCCCCGGCTCGCCGCGCGGCAGGGTTTCGGTGAGCAGGGCGACGCCCTCCCGGATCAGCTCAACGTCCCAGCGGGAGCGGTCCTGCTCGGCCATCGGCACCAGCTCCCCGGCCGGTCCGGTGCGGGCCGCGCGGCGGGCGTCGGTGAGCAGCATCAGCGCGAGCAGGCCGGCGACCTCGGTGTCGTCGGGGAGGAGCCGGTGCAGCAGGCGGGTCAGCCGGATCGCCTCGCCGGAGAGCTCCGCGCGGTGCAGCGTGGGACCGGACGTGCGCGCGTACCCCTCGGTGAACACCAGGTACAGCACGTGCAGGACGGCGTCGAGCCGCTCCGCGCGCTCGGCGGGGGGCGGCGGGGAGAACGACGCGCCCGCGACGGCCCGCTTCGCCCGGCTGATCCTCCGGGTCATCGTCGCCTCCGGCACGAGGAACGCGCGGGCGATCTCGGCGGTGGTGAGGCCGCCGACCGCGCGCAGCGTGAGCGCGATCCGGGACGCGGGGGAGAGCGCCGGGTGGCAGCAGAGGAACAGCAGGACCAGCGAGTCGTCGACGCCGGGGTCGGGCTCGGGGGCGATCACCGGCGTCCACAGCTGCGCGTCCTCGCGGCGGCGCCGGGCCTGCTCGGCGCGCAGCAGGTCGGTGAGCCGCCGGGCCGCGACGGTGATCAGCCAGGCGCGGGGGTCGCGCGGCGTGCCGTCGCGGGGCCACTGGACGGCGGCGGCGAGCAGCGCCTCCTGCACGGCGTCCTCGGCGGTGTCGAAGTGGCCGTAGCGGCGCACCACGGCGCCGAGGACCTGCGGCGCGAGGTCGCGCAGCAGGTCCTCGGGCCGGTCGGTCACGGGCGGCTCACAGCTCGATGTCGGCCACGTCGTCGACGACCGGTCGCACGTCGACGTAGTCGCCCTCGGCGTCGGGGTTCACGAAGTCCGACGCGATCTCGAGCGCCCGGTCCAGGCTCGCGCAGTCGACGATCGTGAAGCCGGCGAGGACCTCCTCGGTCTCGGCGTAGGGCCTGTCGGTGACGACCGGCGCGCCGCCCCGGATCCGGACGCGGCGCGCGTGCACCGGGTTGGTCAGGCCCGCGCCGTCGACGAGCTCGCCGGACTCGACGAGCTTCTGGTGGATCGCGCCCATGTGCTCGTGCATGGCCGCGACCTGCTCCGGGGTCATCGGGGGCTTGGGCGAGGGCCGCCCCGACAGCACGTCGTAGTCCTGCTGCGAGCCGTACAGCATGATCATGTACTTCATCGTCCGCTCCTGTCGCTCTCCGGGGGTGTGCGTCCGGGACGTCGGAGCCGCCCGCCTCCACCGGACATCGTGCTCCACGACGTGATCGGATGGGCCCATGACGGTGCGCTGGGGAGTGGTGGGTCCGGGCCGGATCGCGGCGAAGGTGGTGGCCGACTTCGGGCACGTGCCCGGGGCGGAGGTGGTCGCCGTGGCGTCGCGGTCGGCCGAGCGGGCGCAGGCGTTCGCGACCGAGCACGGGATCGCCAGGGCGCACGGGTCCTACCGCGCGATCGTCGAGGACGAGGGCGTCGACGTCCTCTACGTCGCGACGCCGCACCCCCAGCACCGGGCCGTCACGCTCGCCGCGATCGCCGCGGGCAAGGCCGTGCTGGTGGAGAAGGCGTTCACCGTGACCCCCGCGGCCACCCGGGAGATCGTCGACGCCGCACGGGCCCGCGGGGTGTTCGTCATGGAGGCGATGTGGACGCGCTTCCAGCCGGCGATCGCGCGACTGCGCGACCTGGTCGACGAGGGCGCGATCGGGCCCGTCCAGTCCGTGCAGGCCGACCTCGGCGCGCAGCACAACACCGACCCCGCCGACCGGTTCTACAACCCCGACACCGGCGGCGGCGCGCTGTTCGACGTCGGCGTCTACCCGATCTCGTTCGCCCAGATGCTGCTCGGCACGCCCGAGACCGTCACCGCGCACGGCGTGCTCGCCGCGACCGGCGTCGACGTCGAGGAGGCCGTGCTGCTGGGCTGGCCGGACGGGCGCAGCGCCGCGCTGCTGGCCTCGCTGCGCTGCGCCACGCCCGGCACCGCGCGGGTGATCGGCACCGCCGGCTGGATCGACGTGCCGCCGCGCTTCCACCACCCGCACTCGCTCGTGCTGGCCCGCACCGGCCGCGAGCCCGAGACGATCGCCGCGCCGCCGCTGGGGGCGGGCTACGCCCACGAGCTGATCGAGGTCACCGAGTGCGTGGCGGCCGGGCGCACCGAGAGCGCCGTGATGCCGCTCGCCGACACCGTGGCCGTGCAGGACGTGATGGCCGCCGTGGCGACGCAGCTCGGGCTCGACCCGCGCGAGGGCCCCGGGGAGCTGTGACGGGCGCGCCGGGGCGGTCGGCCGGGGGGACGTCCGCCCCCCTCCTGCGGAGGTCCCACCGGCCCGCCGTAGAGGTAACGGGTCGCCGGGGCGGCGCACAACGCGGGAACGCCCGGCGATCGTCTCCCGGACAGACCCCTGTCGCTGCGCGGACAGCCGAACGAGCGCGACCGATCGGCCGGAGCACGTATCGTTCTGCCGCCGGATGACGACGGATCCCGTATGCCCGACTCGCTGATGCAGCTCCGGATCCGGACCGGCAGCCCCGACGAGGCCCACGACTGGCTGCGCCGCGCCTACGCCGACCACACCGTCCGGCTGTCCGGCAACCGCACGGCCTTCCGGTTCTCCCACAAGGTCGCCGAGTGCGGGCCGATCAAGGTCGGGATCTGCCAGCACACCATGGACCTGCGCGGCGCCTGGCAGCCGATGGGCCAGACCCTGCTCTTCAGCCACCTGCTCTCGGGCCGCTTCACCATCCGCTCCCCCCGCACGGAGCTCGCCATCGGGCCGGACGACGTCTTCGGCTACGACCCCGACGCGGCGATGGAGGTCGCGTGGAGCGACATCGTCATGGCCCAGGTGCGCGTGCAGCGCTCCGCGGCCGAGCGGATGGCCGCGGAGGCCGCGGGGGACGACCGCGGACCCGTGCCCGTCGCCTGGGACCTCGGGCGGCCCGTCTCGACGGCGCGGGCGGCGCACTGGCGCAAGCTCATGCAGTACGTCAACACCGAGGTGGCGACGAACAGCGCCGTGCAGTCCAGCCCGCTGGTCATGCGCCAGGTGCACCGGCTCGTCGTCGCGACGGCCCTGCAGACCTTCCCCAACTCGACGCTGAGCGGGGTCCCGGTCCCGGCCGGGCACGCCGCCCCCGACGCGGTGCGCCGCGCCGTCGCGTTCATCGAGGAGCGCGCGGGCGACGACATCGACCTGACCGCGATCGCCGAGGCCGCCCACGTCGGGCCCCGGGCGCTGCAGCGCGCGTTCCGCCGCGCCCTGGACGTCACGCCGCTGCAGCACCTGCGCTCGGTGCGCCTGGAGCGCGCCCACGCGGAGCTGCTGGCGGCCGACCCCGCCGAGGGCGCGACCGTGGGTGCGGTGGCCCTGCGCTGGGGTTTCGGGCACCCGGGGCGCTTCGCGTCGGACTACAGAGATCGGTTCGGACGGTCCCCGAGCGACACACTTCGTGGTTGACTGGCCCCTCGCGGAGGTGGATCGACGATGCTGACGATGCGCGTGCTGAGACTGGTGGTCCACGTCCGGACCCGGGAGCCCGTCCTGCTCCTCGGCGAGGAGGACGGCGACCGCTGCGTGCCGGTGTTCCTCCGCAGACCCCAGGCCGACACGATCGCCCTGGGACCCCGCGGCGCGGACGACCCGCTGCTGCCCCAGGACGTCCTGCTGCCGGTGCTGGAGGGGCTGGGCCACCAGGTGGACCGGGCCGAGATCGTCGCGCTGGAGGACGGGATCTTCCGCGCCGAGCTCGTCGTCGACGGGGACCGGCGGGTGTCGCTGCGGCCGAGCGACGCCCTGGCCATCGCCGTGCGCGAGGGGCTGCCGATCGGCGTGGCCGACGCGATCCTCGACGAGGTCGGCCAGCCGATCGCGGACCTGTTCCCGCACGGCACCGACGCCCCGCCGGAGAAGCAGCTCGCCGACTTCCGGGAGTTCCTCGACGACGTCCGCCCCGAGGACTTCCGGCCCTGACCCCGGCCGATCGGCCGGCGGACCCCCCCGACACCGGTGCCGACACCGGTCGGCGACATCCCGCGGCTTGACGCATACCGATATGGGCATATGATTGCGGCGTGGCACGCGCAGCGACGACGTCGGACGTCTTCAACGCCATCGCCGAGCCGCAGCGCCGGGAGCTCCTGGTGCTGCTGCGGGCGGGCGAGCGGCCGGTGACCGAGCTGGCCCGGGAGCTGGGGACGACCCAGCCGGGGGCCTCCAAGCACCTGCGGGTGCTCCGGGAGGTCGGGCTGGTCCGGGACCGCCGGGAGGGCAGGCAGCGCCTGTACGCCCTCGACGCCGGCGGGCTGCGGCCGGTCCACGAGTGGACCGGCGGGTTCGAGCGGTTCTGGGGCGAGAGCCTCGACCGGCTCGACGCCTACGTGCGGGATCTCGACCGGACGAGACGGGAGACGTAGGGATGAGTGCGACGGCCGACCGCGAGATCGTGATCTCCCGGACCATCGGTGCCCCGCGGGAGCTCGTGTTCGAGGCGTTCACCGAGGTCCGGCACCTGTCCCGGTGGTGGGGACCGGACGGGTTCACCACGACCACGGCCTCGTTCGACTTCCGCGTCGGCGGGGTGTGGGACTTCGCGATGCGCGGACCGGACGGCACGACCTACCCCGAGTGGATCTCCTGGACCGAGATCGTGCCGCCGGAGCGGATCGCGCTGCGGCACGGTGGGTCCCCCGACGACCCGGACGCGTTCGAGACCGTCCTGACGTTCGAGCCCGACGGCGCGGCGACCCGGGTCGAGATGCGCACGGTGTTCCGCACCCGCGAGCTGCGGGACACGGCCGTCGAGAGGTACCGGGCGGTCGAGGGCGGCCGGCAGACCCTCGCCCACCTGGACGCCTACGTCACCGGTCCCGTGCGGACGGGAGCCGGGCGCTGATGGCCGGGACGGTGTTCTTCAGCGTGTCGATGTCGCTGGACGGGTTCATGGCGCCCGGATCCGCCGGGGAGCTGATGGGGCGGCAGTGGATGGAGCTGCAGGGGTGGGTGTTCCCGACGCGGTTCTTCCGGGAGAACCTGGGGCTCGGCCCGGGGGGCGAGGAGGGGCGCGACGACGACCTCGTGCGGGCGACCTTCGCCCGCACCGGCGCGAGCGTGATGGGCAGGCGCATGTTCGACGCCGGTGAGCGGATGTGGCCGGAGGAGGCGCCGTTCCACACGCCCGTCTTCGTCGTCACGCACGACCGGCGGGACCCGTGGGAGCGACCGGGCGGGACCACCTTCCACTTCGTCGACGACGGCATCGAGGCCGCGCTCGACCGGGCCCGCGCGGCCGCCGGGGACCGGGACGTCCGCATCGCGGGCGGCGGCGAGACGATCCTGCAGTACCTGAACGCCGGCCTGGTCGACGAGTTCTCGGTCGCGGTCTCCCCCGTGCTGCTCGGCTCCGGGATCCGGCTGTTCGAGGGGGTGGACGCGGAGCGCGTCGCCCTGGAACCGGTCCGTTCGGAGTCCTCGCCGCGGGTGACGCACCTGACCTACGCCGTCCGGGCGCGCTGAGGGTCGGGCCGGTCAGAACCGGCCGCCCCCGCCGCGCCTGCCGCGCGAGGACGATCCGCCGAAGCTGCCGGGGGACCGGCGCCCGCCGCCCCCGAAGCCGCCCCCGAAACCCCCGCCACCGCCGAGGCCCCCGCCGCCGAACCCGCCGCGGGTGGCGCCGGAGATGATCCCGCCCAGGATCAGGCTGCCCAGGTCGGCCCCGAGACCCGAGCCCTGGCCGGACGCCCCCGACCAGCCCGAGACGTCCTGCTGGGCGAGGCGCAGCGCCTCCTGCGCGCGGCTGTCGGCCCGGCGGGCCTCCTGCAGCGCGGCGGCCGGGTCGCCCCCGGCGGTCGCGGCCTGCAGGTGGCGCTGCGCCTCGGCGAGGCGGGTGCGGGCCGCCGCGCCGACCGCGCCGCGCCGGGTGGCCACGAAGTCCTCCGCGGCGGCGACGGCCGAGCGCGCCGTGACCAGGGTCTGCTCCAGCACGGCCGCGGCACGGCGGGCCCCCTCGGCGGCCGCTCGCGCCTGGGCGATGGCGGCGTCGAGGGCCGCGCCGGCGTCGTCGACCAGGCGCAGGGCCGCGATCGGGTCGGTCGCCGCGGTGCCGTCCGCCGCGCCAAGCTCTATTACCTG
>JAPLAT010000431.1 GCA_026393175.1 Pseudonocardiales bacterium | reverse complement strand
CGCGGGGCGTCGGCGGCGAGCGCGGCGGCGGTACGGGCCAGCTCGGCGGTGCGGGCGGTGGCGGCGTGGCGCTCGCGCAGGCCGGGGGAGTCCAGCTGCAGGGCCGCGCGCTCGGCGTCGGCGAGGGTGTCGGCGGCGCGGCGCGAGGGGACCTCCGCCCCGGCGACGGCCGCGCGGGCGGCGACCAGTGCCTCCCTGGCCTCCTGCGCGTCGCGCGGGAGGCGGCCCAGCACGAGTGCGGCCTCGTCGAGCGCTCGGGAGTGCGAGGAGCGGAAACGGCGGATCGCCTCGCGGGCCCGCTCGATCTCGGCCGTGGCCCGCTCGTCGGCGGCGCGGGTGTCGCGCCCGGGCGGCGTGTCGGTGGTGGCGGCGAGGTAGGCCTCGGTGGCGTGGTCGCCGAGCACCGCGACCTGCGCCCAGGCCTGGCCCAGGCGACGTCCGGTGCCCAGCTCGTCCGCGGCGTCGACGGCGGCCGCGGTGGCGCGCTGCTCGTCGTCGAGGGCGAGGAAGGCCTGTGTGGCGGCGTCGCGGGCCGCCAGCGCGCGCTCGTCGGGGGCGGTCTGGGAACGATCGGACCACCGGAACACCGCACCGAGCCTACCGGCCCCGGGCGCCCGCGGAGGTCGTCCGCGCGCGCCCGGGAACGGTCTACTGCTCGAAGACCGGGGTGATCGTCGCGCGGGCGATCGTGTGGGAGAACAGGTTGAAGCCCAGGAACGCGGGAGAGGCGTCCTCGGGGATCTCCAGGGTCTCCACGTCGAGGGCGTGCACCACCGTGAAGTAGCGGTGCGGGCCGTGCCCGGCGGGCGGCGCGGCGCCGATGTAGCCGGCGAAGCCGCCGTCGTTGCGCAGCTGCACCGCGCCCGCGGGGAGCCCGGCGCCGCCCTGCGCGCCCGCGCCCGCCGCCAGCTCGGTGACCGAGGCGGGGATGTTGAAGACCGCCCAGTGCCAGAAGCCGCTGGCGGTGGGGGCGTCGGGGTCGTAGACGGTGACGGCGAAGCTCTTCGTCCCGTCGGGGAAGCCGGACCAGGACAGCTGCGGGGAGCGGTCCTCACCGCCGGGCACGCCGAACGCGCCGGAGGTGTGGGGCGCGGGCAGCGTGGCGCCGTCCTGGACGTCCTCGCTGGTCAGGGTGAAGGTCGGCACCTCGGGGAGGAAGCCGTACGGGTCGGGGGGCGTGGCCATGCGCCCAACCTAGTTGCGCCCACAAGCGCGCGCAGGTCGGCCGGGGTTCCGCTGGCCGGAACGCCGCGGTTCCGTCGCGGGCCCCGGACGACCACGCTGCGGGCATGAGCGGAGCGAAGGTCCCGGCCGCGATCGTCGGGCCGGGCAACATCGGGACGGACCTGCTCGCGAAGCTGCAGCGCAGCGACGTGATCGACGTCCGGTACGTGGTGGGGGTCGTCGAGTCCGACGGGCTGGCGCGCGCCCGCGAGCAGGGCATCGCCGCGTCGGCCGAGGGGGTGGACTGGCTGCTGCGCCAGGACCCGCTGCCCGCGATCGTGTTCGAGGCGACGTCGGCGGCCGCCCACGTCGCGAACGCCCCGCGCTACGCCGAGGCCGGCATCCAGGCCGTGGACCTGACCCCGGCGCACCTGGGCCCCATGGTCTGCCCGCCGGTGAACCTGCGCGAGCACCTCGACGCCCCGAACGTCTCGATGATCACCTGCGGCGGCCAGGCGACGATCCCGATGGTGCACGCCGTCTCCCGCGTCACGCCCGTGCCCTACGCCGAGATCGTCGCGTCGGTCGCCTCGCGCAGCGCCGGGCCGGGCACCCGGGCCAACATCGACGAGTTCACCCACACCACCTCGGGGGCGGTGAGCATGGTCGGCGGCGCGGAGCGGGGCAAGGCGATCATCATCCTCAACCCGGTGGAGCCACCGATGATCATGCGGGACACCGTGTTCTGCATGATCGGCGCCGACGCCGACCAGGCCGCGATCACCCGGTCGATCCACGAGATGGTCGCCGACGTGCAGGAGTACGTGCCCGGCTACACGCTGCGCGCCGAGCCCCAGTTCGACGACCCGCGCCCGTCCTGGCGGGGGAACGGGCGGGTGGCGGTGTTCCTGGAGGTCAAGGGCAACGGCGACTTCCTCCCGGAGTACGCCGGGAACCTCGACATCATGACCGCGGCGGCCGCCCGGGTGGGCGAGCTGATGGCGGCCCGGAAGCAGGAGGTGCCGGCATGAGCCGCCCCGATCTCGCGCACGACGTCCGCCTCGTCGACACCACGCTGCGCGACGGCAGCCACGCCATGGCGCACCAGTTCACCGAGGCGCAGGTGCGCGACACCGTCCGGGCCCTGGACCGGGCCGGCGTCGGGGTCATCGAGGTGACCCACGGCGACGGCCTCGGCGGGTCCAGCTTCAACTACGGCTTCTCCCACACCGACGAGATGACGCTCATCGCCGCCGCCCGCGAGGAGGCGAAGCAGGCGAAGATCGCGGTGCTGCTGGTGCCCGGCATCGGCACCGTCGACGACCTCAAGCGCGCCCGCGACGCCGGGGCCGACATGGTGCGGGTGGCCACCCACTGCACCGAGGCGGACGTCTCGCCGCAGCACTTCCAGGCCGCCCGGGACCTGGGCATGGAGACCGCCGGGTTCCTCATGATGGCCCACCGGACGCCGCCGGAGGACCTGGCCAAGCAGGCCCGGATCATGGTCGACGCCGGCTGCCAGGCCCCGTACTGCACCGACTCGGCGGGCGCGCTGCTCATGCACGAGGCGCGGGCCCGGTTCGAGGCGCTGGTCGCCGAGGTCGGCGACGAGGCGTGGGTCGGCTACCACGGCCACCAGAACCTGAGCTTCGGCGTGGCGAACTCGGTGATCGCCCAGGAGGTCGGCGTCCGCTACATCGACGGCTCGCTGTGCGCGCTCGGCGCGGGGGCGGGCAACAGCCCGACCGAGGTCCTCGCCGCGGTGTTCGACCGGCTCGGCGTCTCCACCGGCGTCGACGTCTCGGCGCTGCTCGACGCGGCCGAGGACGTCGTGCGCCCGTACCTGAACCGCTGGCCGAAGATGGACCGCAACGCGATCGTGCAGGGCTGGGCCGGGGTGTACTCGAGCTTCCTGCTGCACGCCGAGGCCGCGGCGGAGCGCTACAAGGTGCCCGCGCCGGCGATCCTGCGCCGCTGCGGCGAGATCGGCCTGGTCGGCGGCCAGGAGGACATGATCATCGATGTGGCGATCCAGCTCGCCGCGGAGGGGCAGGTCGGGTAGATGGAGCACTTCGGGCACGTCATCGACGGCGAGGAGATCGCCCCCGGCTCGTCGTTCACCTCGGTCGACCCCTGGACCCGGGAGCCGTGGGCGCAGGTGCCGCTGGGCGGGGCGGCCGAGGCCGACCTGGCCGTCACCGCGGCGCGCCGGGCCTTCGACTCCGGTCCGTGGCCGCGGATGGGGTTCGCCGAGCGCGGCGCCCTGCTGCACCGCCTCGCCGACCTCGTCCTCGCCCACACCGACGAGCTCGCCATGGCCGACTCCCGCGACATGGGCAAGCCCGTCGCCGACGCCCGCGGCAAGGACGTCCCGCGCACCGCGCAGAACCTGCGCTTCTTCGCCGACCACGCCCGGCTGGCCACGTCCGAGGCCTACCCGATGGACAGCGGGCACCACGCCTACGCCCGCTACGAGCCGGCCGGCGTCGTCGCCGCGATCGCGCCGTGGAACTTCCCGCTGATGCTGGAGTCCTGGAAGGTCGCCCCGGCGCTGGCCTGGGGCAACACGGTCGTCCTCAAGCCCGCCGAGGACACCCCCGTCTCCGCGACGATCCTCGCCCGGCTCGCCCTGGAGGCGGGCATCCCGCCCGGCGTGCTCAACGTGCTGCACGGCTACGGGCCCGACTCCGCGGGCTCCGCGCTCACCGGCGACCCGCGCGTCGACCGGATCACGTTCACCGGGGAGTCCGGCACCGGCCGCGTGATCACCGCGGCGGCGGCGCGCAACCTCACGCCGGTCAGCCTGGAGCTGGGCGGCAAGGGCGCCAACCTCGTGTTCGCCGACGCCGACCTCGACGAGGCCGTCGACTGGTCGATCAAGGCGATCTTCACCAACGCCGGGCAGGTGTGCCTGGCCGGGTCGCGGCTCTACGTCGAGCGGGGCGTGCTGGACGAGTTCCTCGCCCGGTTCGTCGCGGCGGCGGAGGCGCTGGTCGTCGGCGACCCGCGGGACCCGGCCACGCAAATCGGGCCGCTGGCATCGGAGACCCACTTCGGCAAGGTCCGCGGCTACGTCGAGAACAGCGCGGGCACGATCCTCACGGGTGGTGTGGGCGACGGCTGGGTCGTCCGACCGACGGTCGTCGTCGACGCCCCCGCGGACTCGGCGATCCAGTGCGAGGAGGTGTTCGGCCCGGTCGTCACGGTCACGCCGTTCGACTCCGAGGCCGAGGCCGTGCACGCGGCCAACGACTCGCCCTACGGCCTCAACGCGATGGTGTTCACCAGCGACCTGTCCCGCGCGCACCGCGTCGCCGCCGCCCTGCGGGCCGGCACGGTGTGGACGAACTGCTTCTTCGTCCGCGACCTGCGCGCCCCCTTCGGCGGGTTCGCCGACTCCGGGTGGGGCCGCGAGGGCGGGAACTTCAGCCGCGAGTTCTTCACCGAGCCCAAGGCCGTGGTGATGGCGATCCGGCAGTAGCCGCGTCAGGCCCGGGGGGCGAGCAGGACCTCGCACTCCAGGCCGTCGGGGTCGCGGAAGAACACGCTGAGCGTGCCGCCGAAGTCGTTGACGTGGCCGTCGCTCGCGCCCGCGTCGACCAGCCGGCGCCGGATCGCCTCGAACGACTCCGGCGTGGCGGCGGAGAAGCCGACGTGGTCGATGCGGCCGCGGCCCCACATCGGCTTCTGCCGGTCGGGCTCGGTGTTGCCCTCGATCGTGACGATGTTGAGCTCGGTGCGCGGGCCGATCCGGATGGTCGTCATGGTCTCGCCCGGCTCCTCGCCGTGCGGGCGGGTCGGCCCGACCTCGGCGTCGAACACCTCCGCCCAGAACCGGCCCAGCCGGGCCACGTCCTTCGAGATCCACGCGATGTGGTTGACGCCGTCGAGCAGCACGGGACCACCTCCGCCGCGGATCGTGCCACCGGTCGCAGGCCGGCGCGCGCCGCAGGACGCATCGCCCGTGTTCGGACCGGCACCGTCCGGCCCCGCTGGGCTACGGCATCTGGCCCAGTACCACCGGCGATGCCATGATCGGGCGATGGATGTCCGGGCTCGTCCGGGGCCGACCTTCGTCGGGCGGGGGCGGGAGCTCGCGGTCCTGGCCGGGCATCTGCGGCACGTCCTGACCGGCCGCCCGCAGGTGGTCGTGGTCGAGGGGGATCCGGGCAGCGGGAAGACCGCACTGGTCCAGGAGTTCCTCGACCGCCTCGACCCGGGCGCCGTCGTGCTGCGGGCGAGCGGCGAGGAGGCCGAGGAGGCCGTCACCTACGGGGTGGTCGAACAGCTCCTGCGAGCCGCGCGGGAGCCGGAGGGCCCGGCAGCGCCGCGCCCGCTCGACGAGCCGCCCGCCGTCGGGGCGGTGCTCCTGGCGCTCCTGGACCGCATCAGGGGCCGGGGCGCACCGGTGGTCGTGGTGGTCGACGACGCGCACTGGGCCGACCTCGCCTCGGTGCAGGCGCTGGTGTTCGCGCTGCGCCGCCTGGGCGCCGACGAGGTGCTCACCCTCGTCGCGACCCGGCCCCACGACGGCGGGCGGACCGACCGCCTGCGGGTGCTCGCCGCGGGGGAGCGCGGGGTGGCGCTGCGCCTGGGCGGGCTCGAGGTCGGCGAGGTGGTCGCGCTCGGCCGGGCGCTCGGCAAGGGGGAGCTGCCGCCCGCCGCGGCCCGGCGGCTGCTCGCCCACACCGGCGGCGTCCCGCTGCATGTGCGGGCCCTGTTCGACGAGGTCGACCCCGCCGTCATGCGGTCGGTGGACAGGCCGCTGCCCTCCCCCGTCTCCTACGCCGTCCTCGTGCTGGGCCGGCTGTCGCAGTGCCCGCCCGCGACCCGCGCCCTCGTCGCCGCCGCGGCCGTGCTCGGCCCGCACTGCCGGTTCGCCGACGCCGTCGCGCTCGCCGGCGGGGACGGGGTGGCGGCCGTGTCGCCCGCGGTCTCCGCCGGGCTGCTGACGGCGGGGAGCTCGCCCGACGGGGCGACGCTGACCTTCCCGCACGCCCTGGTCCGCGCGGCGGTCTAGCACGACCTGGACCTCGCCGTGCGGGCGGCGCTGCACGCGCGGGCCGCGACGGTCGTCGGCTCCGCGGAGGAGGCGCTGCGGCACCGGCTGGCCGCGGCCGCGGGCGACGACCCGGCGCTGGCCGCGGAGCTGCGCGCGCACGCCGCCGAGCAGGTCGGGCGCGGCGAGCGGGCCCGCGGGGCGGCCACCCTGATCGACGCGGCAGGGCTGCTGCCCGACGCCCCGGACCGACGGGCCTGCCTGGTGGAGGCAGCCGAGCTGCTCGTGCTGTCCGGTGAACGGGCGCGGGCGACCGAGATCGTGGCGGCCCTGCCCGCGGGGCCCGGCCCGGCCCGCGAGGCCTACGTGCGCGGCCTGGTGGAGTTCACGGCGGGACGTACGGCGGAGGCGGAGCGGCTGCTGCTCGCGGCCTGGGCCGCGGACGATACCGATCCCGGGCTGCGGGCGAGCATCTGCGACCGGCTCTGCCACCTCTACTACCTGCAGATGCGGTCCCCGGAGGCGGTCGAGTGGGGCATGCGGGCGCGCGCGGTCGACCCCCGGCACAGCGCACCCCTCGTCACCAGCCTGGCGCTGGCCGGCCGGGCCATCCCGGCCGCGGCCGACCGCACCGAGCCCGCCGTGGCGCGCGGCGCGCGGCTGCTCTGGACCGAGGACCACGCCGGCGCCCGCGCGGAGCTCGCCACCGCGGTCACCGCACTGCGGGCGGCCGGGATGGTGGTGGAGAGCCTGCACGCGCAGGGGTACCTGGCGCTCACCGAGCACCGGATGGGGGAGTGGGACTCGGCCGTGGCGGCCGCCGACGAGGCGATCGCTCTCGCCGAGGACGCCGAGCAGGACTGGACGCTGGCCCGCCTGCACTCGTTCGCCGCGATGCCGCACGCCGCCCGCGGCGACTGGGAGCGGGCCGACGCGCACGTCACCGCCGCGCGGAAGGCGGCCACCACGACCGGGTTGCCGCTGGACCGGGTCGGAGCCATGGTGTCGGCCGCGCACGTCGCGGACGCGAGGGGGGACCACGCCGCCGTCGTCGAACTGCTCGGGCCGCTGGCCGTGCGCGGCACCGGGAGCGTCGGGGAGCCGGGGGTGTCCACCTGGCCGTGTCTGCTCGGCGACGCGCTGGTCCACCTGGGACGGCCCGAGGAGGCCGACCGCGTCCTCACCCCCTACGAGCGGCGGGCCGCTGAGCTCGGCCGCCGGGCGGCCCAGTGCGTCGCCGGTCGGGTGCGGGGGCGGCTGCACGCGGCCCGCGGCGACGGCGCCGCGGCCGAGGCGGCGCTC
>JAPLAT010000711.1 GCA_026393175.1 Pseudonocardiales bacterium | reverse complement strand
GCGGGGGAGCGGGGCACCGTGCTGGTGTTCACCCAGCAGGTGGTGGACGGCGTCGACCCGGCCGACGTCGCCGCGGGGTGGCGCTGGTACCTCGACCGGCTCGACGCCGCGCTGCGCGACGCCGACATGCCGTCGTGGGCGGCCTACGCCCCCTGACCCGCGGCGGGCCGGGGCCTAGCGGAAGACCACCGTCTTGTTGCCCTCCACGAGCACCCGGTCCTCCAGGTGCCAGCGCAGGCCGCGGGCCAGCACCAGGCGCTCGATGTCGCGGCCACGGCGCACCATGTCCTCCACGGTGTCGCCGTGGTCCACCCGCGTCACGTCCTGCTCGACGATCGGGCCGGCGTCCAGGTCCGACGTCACGTAGTGGCACGTGGCGCCGATCAGCTTGACGCCGCGGGCGTGCGCCTGGTGGTAGGGGCGGGCCCCCGCGAACGAGGGCAGGAAGCTGTGGTGGATGTTGAGCGCGCGCCCGGCCCAGCGCTCGCAGAGGTGTGCCGGGAGCACCTGCATGAACCGGGCCAGGACGATCGCGTCCGGCTCGTGGACGTCCACCAGCTCCCGGACCTGCTCGAACGCCGCCACCTTGCCGGCCTCCCTGCGCGGGTCCGACGGGCCGGGGAACGGCACGTGGTGGAACGGCACGCCGTGCGCGCGGACGATCCCACCCAGGGGCTCGTGGTTGCCGACCACGGCCTCGATGCGGACCGGCAGCTCCCCGGTGGCGGCGCGCCCGAGCAGGTCGTGCAGGCAGTGCGCCTCCTTGCTCACCAGCAGCACGGCCTTCTTCGGCACCGTCGCGTCGGTGACGGTCCAGCGGGCCTGCGGGCCGATCTCCGCGGCGACGGCGCCGAACCGCTCCCGCAGCTCGTCGAGCCCGTAGGGCAGCGAGTCCGCGCGCACGACCTGGCGGGTGAAGAACCACCCCGTGGTCGGGTCGGAGTGGTAGCCGGCCTCGACGATCCACCCGCCGGCGTCGGCGAGGAAGCCGGCGATCCGGGCGACGATCCCCGTGGTGTCGGGGCAGGACAGGGTCAGGACGAGACGGGCCTCCATCACGTGCGCTTGCGGGAGAGCCAGTCGAGGGTGAAGGCGGTCTCGGCGGCGAGCAGCAGCTGCACCTGCTCGGCGATCACCTTCTCGATCTTCCCGCCCAGGAACGGCACCTGCACCGTGACGTCCGCGGTGACGTGCAGCTCGCTGCCCGCGCCGGTGTCGGCCAGCCGGATCCCGCCGCCCGCCGTGGCGGGCGTGCCCGGGATGCGCACGGCGACCTCGCCCGCGTAGCGGCCGGGTGCCTCGCGGCGCAGGCCCTCGGTGCGGTCGATGACGAGGTTGCCCGAGACGAGGGTGGCGACGAACGAGGGCAGCGCGGCCTGGTCGACGCCGTGCCGGATGCGGTACCGGCCGCCGCCCTCGTCGACCCGGTGCTCCAGCAGCGCGGCGCCGGGACCGCCCAGCTTCTCCAGGCGGGCGCGGAGGTACTCCTCGTCGAGCATCACCGCGGCGACGTCGTCGGCGGCGTACTCCGACGACGACCGGTAGTCGATCCGTCGTGGCATGGGCGGAGGCTACCGTCCCGCCTCCCCGTGGACCCCGTCGTCGGCCCCCCGGCCCTATCGTGGGTCCCCGTGTCCGCACCCGTCCTGTCCGTGCCGCTCGCCCCGCTGACGACGCTGCGCCTCGGGGGCCCCGCCCGGCGCCTCGTCGACGCGGCCACGACGGACGAGGTCGTCGCGGCCGTGCGCGCGGCCGACGCCGCGGGCGAGCCGCTGCTGCTGCTCGGTGGCGGGTCCAACGTCGTGATCGCCGACGAGGGCTGGCCGGGCACGGTCGTGCGGGTGGGCAGCACCGGCCGCGCGGTGGACGGCGGGCTGTTCACCGTGGAGGCCGGGGAGGACTGGGACGGTGCCGTCGCCGCGTCGGTGGCGGCCGGGCTCGGCGGGCTGGAGTGCCTGTCCGGCATCCCCGGCCGCACCGGCGCCACGCCCGTGCAGAACGTCGGCGCGTACGGCGTGGAGATCGCCGACCTGCTCGTCGACGTGGACCTCTACGACCGCCGCGAGGACGCCGTACGCCGGGTGCCCGCCGCGGACCTGCGCCTGGCCTACCGCACCAGCGTGCTCAAGGGGCGCGACGACGCGATCGTGCTGCGGGTGCGCTTCGCCCTGCGCACCGACGGGCTCAGCGCCCCGGTCCGCTACGCCGAGCTCGCGCGCACGCTCGGCGTCGAGCCGGGGGAGCGGGTGCCCGCCGCCCGGGCCCGCGAGGCCGTGCTGGGGCTGCGCCGCGGCAAGGGCATGGTGCTCGACCCGGCCGACCACGACACGTGGAGCGTCGGTTCCTTCTTCACCAACCCGGTGCTCGACGCCGCGCCCGAGGGCGCGCCCACCTGGCCGGTCGCCGACGGGCGGGTGAAGGTCCCCGCCGCCTGGCTCATCCAGCACGCCGGCTTCGCCCGCGGGCACGCCGGCCCCGGCGGCGCCGTCGCCCTGTCCGGCAAGCACGTCCTCGCGCTGACCCACCGCGGCGGCGGGCGCACCGCGGACCTGCTGGCTCTCGCGCGTGAGGTCCGCGACGGGGTGCGGTCCCACTTCGGGGTGGACCTCGTGCCGGAACCCGTCCTCGTCGGTTGCCGGCTGTAACGTCGGACGCAGGGGGCAACACGGCAGGGTCGTCCGGCGTCCTCACCCGTAGGGGAACGGAAGGGGGACCGATGCGCCGCATCCTGCTCGTCCTGGTCGTGCTGCTGCTCGGCACCGTCGGGATCGTCACCGTCGCCACGGCGGGGGGCCCGGCCGCGCCGGTGCCGCTGCCGCGCCCGGCCGCGGTGCTCACCAGCACGCCCGCCGACGGCGCCACCGACGTGGGCCCCGGCGAGCCCGCCACGCTCACCGTCGCGGACGGCACGCTCGGCGAGGTCGCGCTGACCGGCCCGGACGGTCCGGTCGCCGGGGAGGGCGACGGCACCACCTGGCGCACCACCGAGGACCTCGCCTACGGCGCCACCTACACCTGGAGCGGCAGCGCCACCGGCGCTGACGGCGCGGTGCTGCCGGTCGGCGGCTCGTTCCGCACGGTGGAGCCCGCGGACGTGGTGCGCGGGGTGCTCAACATCGGCGACGACCGCACCGGCGGCGTCGCCGCCCCGATCCAGATCCAGTTCGACGCCCACGTGGAGGACCGCGCGGCCGTCGAGCGCGCGCTGTCGGTGCGCACCTCGGTGCCCGTCGAGGGCGCGTGGGGCTGGCTGCCCGACGAGAACGGCGGCTCGCGCGTGCACTGGCGGCCGCGGGAGTACTGGCCCGCCGGCACCGAGGTCACCGTCACCGCCGACCTGTTCGGCGTGCCCTACGGCGGCGGCGCCTACGGCCGGGCCGACGTGACCTCGACGTTCTCGATCGGCCGCAGCCAGATCGTGCGGGCCGACGTGACGAGCCACCGCATGGTCGTCGTCCGCGACGGGGTGCAGGTGGCCGACTACCCGGCCAGCTACGGCCTCACCGGCGACCCGGACCGCACCACCCGCTCCGGCGTGCACGTCGTCACGGAGCGGCACCCGGAGAAGCGGATGACCAGCGACCGCTACGGCTACGACCTCGTCGTCGACTGGGCCGTGCGGATCAGCAACAACGGCGAGTTCATCCACGCCAACCCGGCCTCGGCGGCCGCCCAGGGCTCGTCCAACGTCACCCACGGGTGCATCAACCTGTCCACCGCCGACGCGCGGGCCTACTTCGACACGGCGCTCTA
>JAPLAT010000024.1 GCA_026393175.1 Pseudonocardiales bacterium | reverse complement strand
GATCGTCGGCTAAACATTCGGCCCTCAGACGCGGTGGTTCTTGGGATCTTCAAAGTGTCCTCCAGATCGGCGGGGCGAGGGTCCAGGTCTGTTTGTGGCCGAAGCCGCGGCGGTTGTCCGTGAGCTTGGCCCACGTCACCGCCAGGCCGTAAAGCCGCTCGCGCGCCCCCCGGTCGCAGCAACGCGGCGGCCCCCGGGTGGCGGGGCATCGACACCGCGCCGATCTCGCGGCGCGCCGCGGCGGCGAGCGCCCCGGCGCTGGCCGGGCGCTGCGCCGGGTCCTTCGCCATGCCCTGCGCGACGACCTGATCGAGCCCGGCGGGCAGGTCGGGGCGGGTGCTGCTGGGCCGCGGCGGGGGCGCGCCCAGGTGCGAGCGCATGAGGGTGGCGAGGTCGCCCTCGTAGGGCGGGTGCCCGGTCAGCGCCTGGTGCAGCACGCAGGCAAGCGCGTAGACGTCGGCGCGCGGGTCGCCCTCGACCCCGGAGAACCGCTCCGGGGCGACGTAGGCCAGCGAGCCGGGCATGGTGCCCGCACGGGTCAGCGCCGGGTCGTCGCTCATCCCGTCCTGGGCGCGGGCGATGCCGAAGTCGAACAGGTAGGCGAACACCTCGCGGTCGACGATCCCGCCCTGCACGCCGGCGAGCAGCACGTTGGACGGCTTGACGTCGCGGTGGATCAGCCCGGCGGCGTGCGCGGCGTCGAGCGCGGCCGCGACCTGGGAGACGACGGAGACGGCCGCGTCGGCCGGCATCGCCCCGTAGGTCTTGAGCCAGCTGGCCAGGTCGGTGCCCTCGACGAGGCGCATGTCGAGGAACAGCCGGCCGTCGATCTCGCCGAAGGTGTGGATCGGGACGATGTGCGGCTCGTTGAGCCGGGCGGCGGCGCGGCACTCGCGCCGGAACCGCTCCTGGTACTCGGTGTCCTCGGCGAGGTGCGCGGGGAGGACCTTGAGGGCGACCTGGCGGTCGCGCTCGGTGTCGTGGGCGCGGTAGACCTCGCCCATCCCGCCACGCCCGAGGAGCTCCTCGATGCGGTACGGCCCGAACGTCGTTCCCAACACGGAGTCCACTCCTCTCGGTGATCGCCGACCCGCCGGTCGGGACGCATCGTGCACCCATCCTCCTGGTCCCTCGCACCGGGACGCGGGGGTGCTACCACTCCGGTGCACCGAATGGGTAACACCCGCTGCCGGGACCGCTCCCCGGGACGGCAGGATGTGCTGCGCGGCACAGGGGCCGCCCGCGGGGCCGCGGTGCCGCCCGGGGGCCCGCGCCACCGGCGGGGGAGACGACGGAGGGGAACGACACAGATGCGCGAGGACACGATCCGGCTCCCCGGCGCCGCGGCCCGGCCGGACCCGGTGCCCGGCACGACGGTGCCCGGGGACCTCACACCCGAGCTGATCGCCACCGACTGGTGGTCCGACGACGCGGTCACCCGCGCCGGCATCCCGGTCGTCGACGTGCCGTTCGTGTCCGTCGGCGGCGGCATCGGCTCCTTCGTCACCGTCGACTACCTGCGGATCTGCGGCGTCCCGACCTCGGCGATCCGGGTGCTCACGCAGCTGGAGACCCCGTGGGAGAGCTACGAGTACCTCACCCGCGTCTCGCAGATCCCGCGCGGCGAGCGGCTGCGCAGCGACTCCGCGTCGTGCCCGGACAACATCTGGGGCTTCCCCAGCTACGCCGTCCGCGAGGCGATGGCGACGAAGTCGTTCAAGCCGCTGTGGAACGTGCTCACCGAGCCGATCCTCGCCGACTACTACACCCCCAAGGCCGGGCAGGCCTTCGAGACGATGGAGCAGGAGTACCACCGGATCTCCTACCCCGAGACGGTGGTCAAGGGGCAGGTCCGGATGGTCCGCCTGCGCATCGGCGGCGGCTACTTCACGATCCTCACCCCGCCCGAGGGCGCGAGCCGCACCAAGCGCGTGGCGTTCCGCAGCCGGTTCGTGCACGTGGCCATCGGCTACCCGGGGCTGAAGTTCCTGCCCGACCTCATGGAGTACCGCGAGACCCACCGCGACTACGGCAGCGTGGTCAACGCCTACGAGCCGCACGAGCAGATCTACCAGCGGCTGCACGCCGCGCCGGGCACGGTGCTGGTCCGCGGCGGCGGCATCGTCGCCTCCCGGGTGCTGCAGCGCCTCATCGACGACCGCGACGCCCGCGGGCTGCAGACCAAGATCCTGCACGTGTTCCGCACGTACGTGACCAAGGCCCACGGGCCCCACATCTGGATGCGCCGCCGCGGCGGGGACGGCTGGGCCTACCAGGGGTTCAACTACCCGAAGTCGGTGTGGGGCGGGCAGCTCAAGGCCCGCGTGCGCAAGCTGGAGGGCCAGGAGCGCGCCGACCTCTACAAGGTCTTCGGCGGCACCAACACCCCGATCCGGCGCAACTGGCAGGAGCAGCTGCGCCGGGGCCGCCGGGAGCACTGGTACCAGGCGTTCCAGGGCGAGATCACCGGGATGCGGCCGGGGCC
>JAPLAT010000014.1 GCA_026393175.1 Pseudonocardiales bacterium | reverse complement strand
CGGTCGCGGGCCGGACCCCCTGGCCGATGGGGCCGGGCGGTGCCGAACAGTGCCGGGCGGTGTCGGTCGGGTCGGCCGGACCACCGGGCGTGGGCGCGTCGGTCGCGGTGATCGCCGCGGTCGGGACATTCCGGCCACGGGTGGCCCTCATGTCCCGGTACCGGTGATCTTGTCCGGGTCATCGGACCTCTGGATACGTCGAGCGGATGCCGGCGCGAGGGCGGCTCGACGGTGGCGGGCGGACCTGGCTGATGGGGCCGGAGGGCGTCGGTCGAGCCGGTCGGTCCACCGGGTGCCGGCCCGTCGGGCGCGGTGATCGCCGCGGTCGGGACATCCCGGCCGCATACGGCCCTCATGTCCCGATGCCGGCGACCTTGCCCGGACGCCGCCCCCTCGGCGCGTCGTCGGGCGGACGCGGGGCGCGAGGGCGGCTCGGCGGTCGCGGACCGGGCCCTGGGCGGTGGGCCGGACGGGCCTCGGTCGAGCCGGTCCGGACCGTCGGGCGTCGGCGCGTCGGCCCGCCACCCACGGCCAGGCGCACCTGCGGGCCGTCGCGGTGATCGCCCCGACCGGGACATCCCCGCCACCGGTGGCCTTCCCGTCCCGATACCGGTGATCGTGCCCGGCTCGCGCACACCGGCCGCGGGGCGGGCGGGACGTCAGGGGTGGACGCGGCGCAGCCAGGCCCCCGGGTCGTCGAGCTCGGCGCGGGTGGGGAGGGTGGTCGGGTCGGTCCAGACCCGGTTGAACCCGTCCATGCCCGCGGCCAGGACGACGTGCCGGGTGAACGCGGCCCCGACGGCGTACTGGCGGACCTTCGCCTCCACGCCGAGCAGGGCGCGCAGGACCCGGTCGACCAGGCCGCCGCCCCGGCGCCGGGCGGTGAAGCGCCTCCGGATCGTCGCCACGCTCGGCACGACCTCGGGCCCGGCGGCGTCCATCACGTGGTCGGCATGGCCCTCGAGCAGGGTGGTGAGGGCCAACAGCCGGTCCAGGACGGCGCGCTGCTCGGGCCCCTGCAGCACCTCGACGAGCGCCAGGGTGTCGCCGCGGGCGTCGCGCAGGGCCCGCAGGGCGGCGGGGAGCCGCTCGGCCAGCCCGTCGCTCTCGGAGAGCGAGAGCAGCCTGCCGACCTCGTCGGCGAAGTACCCGCGCAGCCACGGCACGGCCGTGAACTGCAGCCGGTGGGTGGCCTCGTGCAGGCACACCCACATGCCGAAGTCGGTCGACGGCACGTCCAGCGCCTGCTGGGCGGCGTGCACGTTGGGGGCGACCAGCAGCAGCCTGCCGCCGCCGTCCGCGCCGCCGAACGGGTCGTACTGGCCGAGCACGCGCCCGCCGAGATAGGCGAGCACGCCGCCGATCTGCAGTCCGGCGGTGCGGGAGGTGACGGCGCGGGCGAGCCGCGGGGTGGCAGGCAGCCGGGCGCCCGCGGTGAGCGCGCGCATGCCGGCCACGGCGGCCCCCGCCCAGGCGGGCCGGTCGACGACGTCGGCGGGCAGCAGCGGCAGGCCCGCGCCGAGCCCGGTGACCTCGCGCACGTGCCCCTCGGCGACGGCGGCGTCGGAGCGCAGCCGCTCGACGAGCTCGGTGGCCTCCCCGAGGGTGACCGCGGGACCGGGCGCGGTCAGCCGGGCCGCGGTGCGCGCGGCCAGGTCCCAGTCGACGGGGAGGCCGTCGGCCCGGCGGGGATGCTCGGTCGTCTGCGGCACCCCGCCCACGCTACGTGCCGTCAGCGGCAGCCGCAGGCACTCAGGTCGGCGGCCATCGCGTCGAGCAGGGGCCGGACCGTGGCCGGGTTGACCCCGTTGGACATCAGCGCGAACACCAGCAGCCGGCCGTCCGCGTCCACGACGACGCCGGCGAGGCTGCTCACCCCGGTCAGCGTGCCGGTCTTCGCGCGGACGACGCCGCGGCCCTCCTCGGCCGTGGAGTCCGCGGCGAACCGGTCGTCCAGGGTGCCGTCGCCGCCCGCCACCGGCAGCCCGGTGACGATCGGGCGGAGGAACTCGGTGTCGTCGTCGGCCGGGGCCGCGGCCGCGGCCATCAGCGAGCCGAGCAGCCGGGCAGGCACCCGGTCCTGGCGGGACAGGCCGCTGCCGTCGCGCAGCACCGCGCCGGTGGGGTCGAAGCCGGCCTGGCGGAGCGCGGCGAGGGTCTCCTCCGCCGCCCCGGCGAACGTCGGCTCGCCGCCGCGGACCAGCGCGACCTCGCGGGCCAGCGCCTCGGCCAGCACGTTGTCCGAGCTGCGCATCATGTGCTCGACCAGCACCGAGAACGGCGCGGAGGTGACGGCCCCGAGCCGCGCGGCGTCCGACGGCGCGGTGCCGGCCGCGGTCTCGTCGGGGTCGGCGTCGAGCAGCTCGGCCAGGGCGCGGCCGGCCTCGAGGGCGGGCTCGGTGGTGCGCGGGCCGTCCTGCAGGGCCGGGTCGTCGCGACCGCCGTCGAGCATCAGCGGCACGATCGGGGTGACGAAGCCGCCGCGGACGTCCCCCGGGGCCCACCCTTCGGCCAGCTCGGGACCGGACCAGCGGGTGAGATCCACCACCACCCGCTCGACGGGCACCGTGGCCGCCTCGCGGACCTCCTCGGCGAGCTCGGCGAGCCGGGCCGGGGCGGGGTAGGTGCCCGTCTCGCCGTCCGGGAGCGCGGTGAGCGTGGGGTCGCCGCCGCCGACCAGCACGACGGTGCCGGGCTCGGAACCTGCGAGGACGCGGGTGACGAAGCCGTCGCCGGGGTCCAGCGTGAGCAGCGCGGCGGCCCCCGTCAGCACCTTGGCCGTGGAGCCGGGGACCAGCGCCGTGCCCGCGTCGCGCTCCCACAGGACCGTGCCGCCCGCCGGGTCGACGACGGTGCCGGCGAACTCGCCCGACATGTCGTCCGCGGCCTCGTCGAGCACCGCGGCGAGCCCGGCCGCGGTGGGGAGCGGCGCGTCCGCGGCGAGCGGACCGAGGGCGGGGACGGGCTCCGCGGGCTCCAGCGGGGCCACCTGCTGGGCCAGCCCCAGGTTCGCGACCAGCGACGGAGCGCTGAGCGAGACCGCGCCGCCGACCGTGGCGGCCAGCACGAGCACCGTGAGGACCGTGACCACGCGTCGCAGTCCGCGACCGGGCACACGCAGCGTGTCACCGATCCGTCGCCCGATGCCCACTCCGCGTACCTCCTCGACCGCGCCGGGACGCGGTCCCCCACACTAGAGGCGGCCGCATCCACGCCCGCACCGAACCTCAGGAGTGAGAACCCCAGTGGACTTCGACGTCACCATCGAGATCCCCAAGGGTGGTCGCAACAAGTACGAGGTGGACCACAAGACCGGTCGCATCCGCCTGGACCGGACGCTGTTCACGGCCACCCAGTACCCCGCGGACTACGGGTTCATCGAGGACAGCCTCGGTGAGGACGGCGACCCGCTCGACGCGCTCGTCCTCGTCCAGGAGCCCACGTTCCCGGGTTGCCTCATCCGTTGCCGCGCGATCGGCATGTTCCGGATGAAGGACGAGAAGGGCGGCGACGACAAGGTCCTCTGCGTCCCGACCGACGACCCCCGCCAGGAGCACCTGCGCGACATCCACCACCTCGCCGCGTTCGACCGCGCCGAGATCCAGCACTTCTTCGAGATCTACAAGGAGCTGGAGCCGGGCAAGAGCGTCGAGGGCGCCACCTGGGTGGGCCGCACCGACGCGGAGCGGGAGATCAAGGCCAGCTGGAAGCGGGCCCAGGACCTGGAGGAGTCGGAGGGCCACTGACCCCGGGTTGCAGGAAGGCCACCTTCACGCAACCTGCTGGCGTGAAGGTGGCCTTCCTGCAACGGGGACGGGTCAGCCTGCGGCGTGGCGGCCGGCCACCGGGCCCTCGTCCCCGGCCAGGCCGAGCAGCGCGCGGACCTGGGCCGGGCTGAGCCCCTGCGCGACGAGCTCCTCGGCCGCGCCGTCGAGCTCGGCCGAGCGCTCCTCCAGCTCCGCCCGGGCGCGGCGCAGGGCGTCGCGCGCCCG
>JAPLAT010000127.1 GCA_026393175.1 Pseudonocardiales bacterium | reverse complement strand
ACGCGGCCTGGCGGCGCAGCGAGTCGGCGCGGCCGGCGATCGCGCGGGCCCGCTCCTCGGCCGTGCGCAGCGCCAGGCGGGCGTCGACCTCGGTGGAGCGGGCGGTCTCCAGCGCGTCGGCGGCGGCGTCGCGGACCTCGGTGTCGGGCTCGTCGTCCACCGGCTCGTCCTCGGCCACCGCGAGCTGCTGCTCGGCGGCCTCCAGGGCGAGGAGGGCGTCGGACCGGCGGGCCTCGACCGCGTCGCGGCGCTCGCGCAGCCGCTGGGCCTCCGCGGTGGCGGACCGCACAGCCTGCTCCACGCGCCCTAGCTGGGCCGAGGCCGCCGACCGCCGCTGCTCGGCCGCGGCCTGGGCGCGCCGGGCCGCGTCGAGGTCGGCCAGCCGCGCGGCCTCCTCCGCCCGCGCCCCGTCGAGCGCCGGGCGCAGCCGCGCGAGCTCGGACTCGACCCCGTCGCGGGCCTGCTCGGCGTCGTCCACGGCGGCCCGCACGTCGAGGCCGCTGGACGCGGTGCCGGACCCGCCGGACGCCCGCGCCGCCCCGAGGACGTCGCCGTCCGCGGTGACCGCCGTCAGCGCCGGGTCGGCCCCGACGAGCGCCCTGGCGTCGTCCAGGGACCCGACGAGCACGACCCCGGAGAGGAGCCCGCGCACGGTGTCGGCCACGGCCCCGTCGCCGACGACCCCCGCGGCCACCCAGCGCGCCGTGGCAGCAAAGCCACTTTCCGGCAACGAGGTTGCGTGAAAGTGGCTTTGCTGCAACTCGCCGCCGGCCACCACCAGCGCCGCCCGCCCCGCGTCGCGGGCGCGCAGCAGGCGCAGCGCGGCCACCGCCGACCCGGGACCGTCCACCGCCAGCGCGTCGGCCAGGTCGCCCAGCACGGCGGAGACGGCCGTGCGGGCCCACGGCTCCACGGTCACCAGCCCGGGCAGCGGGCCGAGCACGCCCTCGGCGCCGACCAGCTCCGCCGACCCGTCCCGGCGCGCGAGGCCGACGGACAGGGCGTCGACGCGGGCCCGCCAGTGCGCGCGCTGCTGCTCGGCCTCACGCTCGCGGGCGACGAGCTCGGCGACCCGGGCCCGGGACGCGTCGTGCGCCTCCGTGGCCGCCGCGACGCGCTCCTCCAGCTCGGGCACCCCCGCCCCGTCGTCGACGGCGTCGGCGGCCGCGTCCAGCTCGGCCTGCGCCGCGGCGGTGCGTTCCTCGGCTTCGGCGAGAGCCTCGGAGAGCCGCTCGATCTCGTCGGCGGTGGCGGCCGCGGTGCTGCGCATCGCCTCGGCCCGCCCGGCGAGGGTGGCGAGCCCGGCGCGCCGGTCGGCCAGCGCGCGGACGGCGGCGAGGTGGGCGCGCTCGGCCGCGGCGAGGGTGCGCTCGTGCCCGGCCCGCTCCTCCAGCACCCCGGACAGGGTGGCGCGGGCCTCGACCACCGCCGCGACGAGCTCCTCCTCCTGCTCGGCGACGGCGTCGGCCTCGGCGTCGAGCTGATCGGGGTCGCGGCCGGGGGTGCGCTGCTCGGCGTCGCCCGCGAGGTGCCGGGCGCGTTCCTGGGCGAGCCGGACGGTGCCGGAGAGCCGCTCGGCCA
>JAPLAT010000199.1 GCA_026393175.1 Pseudonocardiales bacterium | reverse complement strand
GGCCGTGCAGCGCAGGGTGCTGGGCAGCGCGGCCCGCGCGGCTTCCGCGAGCACGACGGCGAGGTCCGCCGGCGCGGCCCCGGCGCCGCCGTACGCCTCGGGGACGGCCAGCGCCGGCCAGCCCTGCCGGCACACCGCGGTCCACAGCTCGGCGCGGTGACCGGCGTCGTCGCGGGCCAGGCGGCGGCGGTCGACGTGGTCGCGCAGGAAGGCCGCCGCGGACCCGCGCAGCTCGCGGTGTTCCGGGCTCTCGCCCGTACGGGGCCCGGCGCGCCCGACCGGGGCGGGCGCGGAGCGCGCCGAGGTGGGCAGGCCGTAGCGGCGCTGCGCGACCATCGTGCGCTGCACCTCGTTGGTGCCGCCGCCGAAGCGCAGGTAGGGAGCTCGCCGGTAGGTCAGCTCGGCGAACCCGTCGAGCGGCGATCCGGGCTCGCCCAGTGCCAGCCGGGAGCGCTCTCCGCACATCTCCAGTGCGGCGTCGGAGAGCTCGGCCACCAGCTCGGTGGCGGCGACCTTGAGCATCGCGGCGTCGGCGTCGGACAGCCGGCCGGCGTCGATCTCGCGCAGCGTGCGCAGCGCGAGCAGGCGCACCGCGCGCACCCGGGTCTCCAGCTCGGCGAGCCGGACCGCGGTGGCCCCGTCCGGCCCGGCGCCGCGGCACAGCTCGGCGGTGAGCCCGTCGAACAGGCGGCGCAGCACGCCGACCCCGGCGATGCCGACCCGTTCGAGGGCGAGCGCGGTGGTGACGTAGGTCCAGCCCTGTCCGGCCTCGCCGATCAGGTGGTCGGCGGGCACCCGGACCCCGGTGAAGGTCACCTCGTTGGTGCGCAGCCCGCCCCAGGTGGGCAGCGCCCGGACCGCGATGCCCGGCGAGTCGAGCGGGACGGCGATGATGCTGATCCCGCGATGCCGCGGCGCGTCGGGGTCGGTGCGGCAGGCCAGCCACTCGTGGGTCGCGTGGTGTGCCCCGGTGTTCCACAGCTTGTGGCCGTCGATCACCCAGTCGTCGCCGTCGCGGACCGTGCGGCAGCGCAGGTTCGCGAGGTCGGTGCCCGCGACGTCCTCGCTGTAGCCCAGCGCGAACTCGGTCTCACCGGAGACGATCCCCGGCAGCCAGCGGCGGCGCTGCTCGTCGGTGCCGATGCGGGCGATCGTCGGGCCGATCGACACCGTCGTCATCAGGTCCGGGTGCGGAGTGCCGAGGTAGTCGCACGCCTCGAAGAACAGGAACTGCTCGACCGCGGTGCGGCCCTGGCCGCCGTACTCGGCCGGCACCCCGATCCCGAACCAGCCCCGCGCGACCATCGTCTCCAGTATTCCGCGGACGGCCGGGTGCCGGTCGGCGACGGCGGTCTCCCGCCAGCCGGGCAGCGCGGCCCGCAGCTCGGGGGTCAGGTGCTCCAGCAGGACGTCGCGCACCTCGCGCTGCCAGGCGTCCTCGGCGGGGGTCAGGTCCATCCGAGCTCGACCGTCCCCTCACCCGTGGTGGTGGTGCGCCCGTCGGCGGTGGCCAGCCAGACCTCGCAGCGGACCGTCCGGCCGTCGGTACCGACCTCGAGCACCCGCCCGTGGGCGAGCAGCTCCTCGTCGACGTAGGCCGACGCCCGGTTGCGGTAGCGCAGCTCGACGAGGCGGCCCGGCCGGGCCCACCCGGTGAGCAGCTGTTCGAGGTAGGTGCCCTGCAGCGGCCCCGGCACCACGACCGCGGGATGGCCGGCGACGTCGCGGGTGTAGTCGGCGTCGTAGTGGATGCGGTGGGAGTTCCACAGCACGGCCGAGTACTGGAACAGCTCGACGGCGTCGGGCCGGTGGCCGACGGGCCCGAGCGGGTTGCCGACCCGGGGGAGCCCGCTCATCGCAGGATCCTGGAGTAGTCCTCCACCACGACCTCCTCGCCGAGCTGGTTGGTGAGCCGGTGCCGCAACCCCATCAGCACGAACGGGCCCGACGAGCCGGACTTCTCGGTCAGCCCGGTGATCGTCTTCTCCAGGGTGATCCGGTCGCCGGCGTGGATCCGGCCGGGGAACCGGGCCCGGGTCTCCCCGGCCATCACCTGCGTCACGGCCATCGGGGGGAGGTCGGCGTCGGGGGTGCCGTCCTCGGCGAGCGCGGCGCGCGGCCGGATCAGCGCCGCCGAGATGCGCACGGCCACGTAGAACCCCGGCGGGGCCACGATCGTGCGGTACCCGGCGGCGTGGGCGGCAGCCTCGTCGAAGTGCTCGGGCGCGGTCTCACCGACGGAGTGGCAGTACTTCGCGATGTCGGTGGCGCTCACCTGCACCGTCACCGGCGGGTCGCTGCGGCCGATCCAGGCCCGCGCCTCGTCGGTGACCAGCCCGCCGGTCACCGGGAACCGCTCCCGGCGGGCTGCCAGACCGGCAGCGCGATGCCCGGGGCGACTGGCTCGAACGCCACCTCCAGCGGCATGTCGATCTCCAGCTGCCCCGGTGGCACGCCGCGCAATCGGCCGAGCATCCGGGCCGGCGCGTCGTCGAGCTCGACCGCACCGACCGCGAACGGCAGCGCATCGGCGTAGGCCGCGATCGTGGTGTGGTGCACGACCGTCCAGGTGAACAACGAGCCGGTGCCCGCGACGGGCAGCCAGCGCAGCTCGGCCGGACCGCACCCCCCGCAGGTGTCGCGCGGCGGCCACTGCACCCGATCGCACGCGGCGCACCGCTGCACCACGAGCGCGCCGCGGGCGGCGGCGGCCCAGTACCCGCCCAGCACCGGGTCGTCCGGGTCGGGCAGCGGTGGTGTGGCCCGCTGCGCGCTCACCGGGTCAGCACCGCGATCGCGCCGTCGCCCATGTCGCCCCATCCGGTCACCGCGACCACCTCCGCCCCGGGGACCTGGCGGTCCCCGCCGTCGCCGCGCAGCTGCACGACCGCCTCCACCACGTGGTTCATCCCGGCGATGTGCCCGTCGGAGAGAAGCCCGCCGTGCGGATTGACCGGGAGCCGCCCGCCGAGCGCGATGCCGCCGTCGGCCACGAACGGGCCGCCGTCGCCGCGGGCGCAGAACCCGGCCTCCTCCAACTGCTGGATCACCTCGAAGGTGAAGCAGTCGTAGATCATCGCCGCGTCCACGTCCGACGGGGTCACCCCGGCCGCCGCGAACGCGCGCGGCGCCGCCCTGGTCAGCCCGACGGTGAAGAAGTCGCGGCGGTTGACCAGGTCGTCGGGCGAGTCCGGGTGGCCCTCGGCCAGCCCGGCCAGGTGTACCGGGCGGTGGCGCAGGTCGCGCGCCCGGTCCGCGGCCACCACCAGCACCGCACCGGCACCGTCGGTCTCCTGGCAGCAGTCGAGCAGCAGGTAGGGCTCGGCGATCGGCCGGCTGCTGCGGTACTGCTCCATCGTCATCGGCCGCCCGTGCATCTGCGCGTGCGGGTTCAGCTGGGCGTGCGCGCGCATGGCCAGCGCGACGGCGCCCAGGTGCTCGCGGGTGGTGCCGAACTCGTGCATGTGCCGGCGGGCGATCATCGAGTACCACTGCGCGGGCGTGCTGAACCCGTGCGGGTGCTCCAGCTGGCGGCGGTAGCGCTGGCCGGGCAGCAGCACCCCGATCCGCTGCTCGACCCGCGACCCCGAGCGGCCGTTGCGCGCGACGAACACGAGCACGCAGCGGGCCGCGCCGCTCGCCACGGCCAGTGCGGCGAGCCGCAGCCCGGCGACCGTGCTGGCCCCGCCCAGGTGCGGCACCGCCGTGAACGTCACGTCGGGCAGCCCGAGGCCCGCGATC
>JAPLAT010000400.1 GCA_026393175.1 Pseudonocardiales bacterium | reverse complement strand
CTTCTGGCCGGTCGTCGTGCCCTCGGCGGGGGCCTCGGGCTCGGGCAGGATCTCGGTGACGTAGGGCCCGTAGCGGCCCTCCTTCGCCACGATCTCGTGCCCGGTGACGGGGTCGGTGCCCAGCGAGCGGCCCTCCTGCGGCACCGAGAACAGCTGCTCGGCGACCTCGCGGGTGAGCTCGTCGGGCGGCAGGTCCTCGGGCAGGTTGGCGCGCTGGCTCTGCCCGTCGCGCACCCGCTCCAGGTAGGGGCCGAAGCGCCCGACGCGGACGACGACGTCGTCGAACACCGGCACCGAGTTGATCTCGCGGGCGTCGATCTCCTCGAGGTTGACGCCGATGAGCTTCTTCAGCCCGCCCGCGCGGGCGACCGAGCCCTCGCTGCCCTGCTCGCCGCCGAAGTAGAACCCCGACAGCCAGGCGGTGCGGCCCTGGTTGCCCGAGGCGATCGAGTCGAGCTCGTCCTCCATGGCGGCGGTGAAGTCGTAGTCGACGAGCCGGCCGAAGTGGTGCTCGAGCAGCCCCACCACGGCGAACGCGATCCACGAGGGGACCAGCGCCTGGCCCTTCTTCCACACGTACCCGCGGTCCTGGATCGTCTTGATGATCGACGCGTAGGTGGACGGGCGGCCGATGCCGAGGTCCTCCAGCGCCTTGACCAGGCTCGGCTCGGTGTAGCGCGAGGGCGGGTTGGTGCTGTGGCCCTCGGGGGTGAGCGAGTCCGCCGTCAGCGACTGGCCCTGCGTGAGCTCGGGGAGGCGGGACTCGGCGTCGTCGGCCTGGGCCTCGCTGCCCTCGTCGAGGGTCTCGACGTAGGCCTTGAGGAAGCCGGCGAACGTGATCGTGCGCCCGGACGAGGCGAACGTGACGGCCTCGCCGGTGGCGGCCGTGCCGCCGATGCGGACGCTCACGGACGTGCCGCGGGCGTCGGCCATCTGCGAGGCGACGGTGCGCTGCCAGATCAGCTCGTAGAGCCGGAAGTCGTCGCCGTCGACCTCGCGCGCGATCTCGCCGGGCGTGCGGAACGTGTCGCCCGCCGGCCGGATCGCCTCGTGGGCCTCCTGGGCGTTCTTGACCTTGCGCGTGTACTGCCGCGGCTGCGCCGGGACGTAGGCGTCGCCGTAGAGCTCGCGGGCCTGGGCCCGGGCCGCGTTGATCGCCGACTCGGACAGCGTCGTGGAGTCGGTGCGCAGGTAGGTGATGTAACCGTTCTCGTAGAGCCGCTGCGCGCTGCGCATGGTGCGGTCCGCGGAGAAACGCAGCTTGCGGCCGGCCTCCTGCTGCAGCGTGGAGGTCATGAACGGCGGGTAGGGCTTGCGCGTGTAGGGCTTGGACTCCACCGACTCGACGGTGAGGTCGCGGCCCTCCAGCGCCTCGGCGAGCCGGCGCGCGCTCGCCTCGTCCAGCGCGGTCGCGTCGTTCTTGAGGCGGCCGTCCGGGCCGTAGTCGCGGCCGGTCGCGACGCGCGCGCCGTCGACCGCCACCAGCCGCGCCGGGAACTGCCGCGGCGTGGCGTCGGCGCCCGCGTCGAGCTGGGCGGCGATGTCCCAGTAGGACGCGGACACGAACGCCATGCGCTCGCGCTCGCGGGTCACGATGATGCGCGTGGCGACCGACTGCACGCGGCCCGCCGACAGCCGCGGCATGACCTTCTTCCACAGCACGGGGGAGACCTCGTAGCCGTAGAGCCGGTCGAGGATGCGGCGGGTCTCCTGGGCGTCGACCATGTCCTGGTCGAGATCGCGCAGGTTCTCCACGGCGGCGCGGATGGCCGGCTCGCTGATCTCGTGGAAGACCATCCGCCGGACCGGGATCTTCGGCTTGAGGGTGTCGAGCAGGTGCCAGGCGATGGCCTCGCCCTCGCGGTCGGGGTCCGTGGCGAGCAGGACCTCGTCGACGCTCTTGAGGGCGTCCTTGAGCTCCGCGACCTTGCCCTTCTTCTCGGGCGTGATGATGTAGAGCGGCGCGAACTCGTGGTCGACGTCGACGCCGAGGCGGGCCCAGGACTCGCCCTTGTACTTCGCCGGCACGTCCGCCGCGCCCCGCGGCAGGTCCCGGATGTGGCCGACCGAGGCCTCCACGACGTAGTCCTTGCCCAGGAACTTCTGGATCTTCGCGGCCTTCGTCCCGGACTCGACGATCACCAGCCGCCGGGTGGGGCGGCCGGTCGCGGCGGCCGTGGGCGTGCCCGTGCGCCGGCTGCCGCCCGCCTTCTGCGTGCCGGTCGTCGTGCTCGTCGTTCCGGTCGTCACCGTGGTCCTGTCTTCTCGCCTCGCGGGGTCGTGCTCCTGTCGAGTATGCGTGCCGCCCTTTCCGGCCTACACACCGATACGCCCTCCCGCCCACCCACGCAGGGTGTCACTTCCGTCACATCAGGACGCCGCGAGAGCGTAACGAGCACGTCAACCGGCTCCCCACGACCGGGGCCACTCCGCCGGGTCGAGGCCCCGCGGCGGCGGCCCGACCAGCTCGACCAGCCTGCGGACGCGCCGCGTGCCGCTGATCCGCAGCGCCGTGCCCCGTCCGACCCGGGCGGGCGGGATGCCGGCCCGCGTCGCCGCCGCGACGAGGGGCAGGTGCGTGTCGGGGGCGTGCGGGTCGAGCAGCAGCAGCCAGCCGCCGCGCTCGTCGGGCCGCCCGGCCGCCAGCGCCCACAGCCGCAGCGCCGCCCCGTCGAGCTGCCAGCCGGGCGGGACGGCCTTGACCGCGCCCTGGGTCCACTCCCGCGCGAGGCCGACCAGGTCGCAGCGGAAGGCGCTGCGCAGGGCCGTCGCCCCGCTCTCGGTGGTGACCGGCTCCATCGCGATCCCGGTCTCGGCGCACGCCGCCGCGACGGCCCGCGCGCGGCCCGGCTCGGCCAGGACGACGGACAGCCGTGCCTGGTCGCCCGCGCCGAAGCGGACGATCTGCCCTGGCCCGCAGAGCAGGCCGGCCAGGTCGCGCAGCCCGGCCGGGCGGGCGTCGGCGGAGAACAGCGACAGCTGCGGCACGCGCGTACCGTAGAACACGCGTTCGATCCGGTGCCACGGGGCGCGCCGGGAACGGCGGAGGCCGCCCACCCGGGTCGGGTGGACGGCCTCGGCCTGCGGTGCCCGGTCAGCCGACCGTGCTCTCCGGGGGGTGTCGGTGATCGACGTGGAACGCCGCTTCGACACGACGATCGCGCCGACGATGATCGCCACCGCGACGAGCGCGATCGCGATGCTGATCACCGGGTTGGCGGTCGTGCCCACCGAGAGGGCGACGACGGCCGGCGCGATGAGCACCGAGACCAGGTTCATCACCTTGATCAGCGGGTTGATCGACGGGCCGGCGGTGTCCTTGAACGGGTCCCCGACGGTGTCGCCGATGACCGTGGCCTCGTGCGCGGGCGAGCCCTTGCCACCGTGGTTGCCGTCCTCGACCAGCTTCTTGGCGTTGTCCCACGCGCCACCGGAGTTGGCCAGGAACACGGCCATCAGGGTGCCGGTGGCGATGGCGCCCGCCAGGTAGCCGGCCAGCGGGCCGACGCCGAGGCCGAAGCCGACCGCGATCGGGGCGAAGATCGCCAGCAGGCCGGGGGTGGCCAGCTCGCGCAGCGAGTCGCGCGTGCAGATGTCGACCACGCGGCCGTACTCGGGCCGCACGGTGCCCTCCATGAT
>JAPLAT010000025.1 GCA_026393175.1 Pseudonocardiales bacterium | reverse complement strand
CGGCCTGCTGCCCGACCGGATCGCCCGCGAGGCGGCCGGGCTCGCCGTCGCCGCGCCGCTCGGGGCGCACCCCGCCGTCGCCGCGCTGGTCGCCGACCGGCACGGCGCCGCGGCCGTGCGTGGGACGGCGCGCGCCGGGTGACCGGTCAATCGTCCGGTCATTCCCTCCGCGTCCCGCAGCGCGGACGCGCGGTTGTCCCGGACGCCCCGGCGTCGCACGATGGTGGGGTGATCCGGACCGCGACCGCCCAGGAGCCGCCCCGCTCCGGGCCGCCCGCGGCCATGACCGGCAACCTGCGTCCCGACCTCGAGCGCTTCTGGCCCTCGCGGCGCGGTCACGCCTACGACGAGTTCTGTCGCTGAGCGCACTCTCCCGCCGATCCCGCTGCGCGTGACCGTCCCGGTCGCGTGCGGAGTCCGCGCCCGCTCAGGAGTTCCGTCGTGCCCACGCTCGTCCTGCTCGCCCTCGCCGGTTTCGGCGCCCAACTCGTCGACGGTGCCCTCGGTATGGGCTACGGCGTCACGTCGACCACGCTGCTGCTGCTCGCGGGGCTCAGCCCGGCCGCGGCCAGCGCCTCCGTCCACCTCGCCAAGATCGGCACCGCGCTCGCGTCCGGCTGGGCGCACTGGCGGTTCGACAACATCGACCCGAGACTGGTCCTGCGCCTGGGAGTGCCCGGTGCGGCAGGCGCGCTGCTCGGGGCGCTGCTCCTGAGCCGGCTGTCGACGGAGGCGTCGGCGCCCCTGATGGCAGGACTGCTCATCGCCATCGGCCTGTTCATCCTCGTGCGGTACTCGGTGCGGCCCCCGCGGGAGTCCGTCGCGCGGGTCTCGCCGCACGGCAGGCGCTTCCTCGCCCCGGTCGGCCTGATCGGCGGGTTCGTCGACGCCACCGGCGGCGGCGGCTGGGGGCCGGTCGCCACCTCGACCCTGCTCACGGCGGGGCGCACGGCCCCCCGCACCGTCATCGGCTCGGTGAGCGCCTCGGAGTTCCTCGTGACGGTCGCGGCCAGCGCGGGTTTCGTCATCGGCCTCGGCCACGCCGGCATCGACTGGCTGGCCGTGGCCGGGCTCCTGCTCGGTGGCGTGGTCGCCGCGCCGCTGGCCGCCTGGCTGGTCACCCGGCTGCCGGCCACGGTGCTCGGGGTCGCGGTGGGCGGGCTCATCGTGCTGTCCAACCTGCGCACCGTGCTGGGCGCGGCGGGGGTCGACGGGCCGGCGATGCCGGTCGCCCACGGGCTGGTGCTGGTCGCGTCGGCGGTGTCGGTCGGCCTCGCCGTCCGCAGGCTGCGCGCCGCCCGCGCACTCGCCGCCGCGCCTGCGCAGGACCCGGCCGCCGCGCCGCAGCCCGTCTGAGCGTCCGCGCGAGCGCCGGGTCTCCGAGCCACCGAGCCCGGTCGTGCGCCGTGACAGCGCGTGAGCCTCCCCGCTCCCGGTCAGCGACCACCCTGCAGGCCGCCCGCTCCGGACGGCCCACCCGGGTCGGCCGCGCGGGGATCGGCCGTGCGGGGATCGGCCGTGCGGGGATCGGCCAGGAACGCGGCGAGCCGGTCCACCACGGGGCCGGTGCCGGCGGCGTAGCCGTCCCGCCGGATCTCGATCATGATCGCGGACACCCGCCGGTCGGTGCCGTAGCGCGACAGCGGCACGTACGCCCCGGCGAACGGGGAGTCGAGGGCGACGTCGGGGCCGAACGCGTCCCGGGCGGCGGCGAGCAGCGCGGGCGGCGTGTGCACCCGGTCGGTGCCCAGGCAGAACGCCGGGCGCGGTCCGCGGGCGCGCTCGTAGGGCAACGGGTCCGGGGAGTAGGAGTGCACGTCCACCAGCACGGCACGCCCGGTCGCGGCGACGCGCTCGTCCACCGCGCGCTCGACGGCCGCGGCCCACGGCCGGTAGAACGCCGCGAGCAGCGCCTCGTGGTGAGCCGGGTCGTCGGCCCGGATCCGCTGCCCGCGGGTGCCGTGCGTGTAGACCGCGCCCATCCCGACGGCGGCCATCTCCTCGCGCCCGTCCGGGAAGCGCTCGACGTCGACGACGAAGCGGGACACCGGGTTGACCAGCAGCCCGGGCCGCGGCCGGGTGCGGTCCGCCGCGGCCGCGGCGATGAGGTCGGTGTCGTGGTCGGTCAGCGCGGCGGTCTCGGCGGCCAGCGAAGCGTCGTCGAGCAGCAGGTGCGGACGGGTCCAGGCCGGTATCCCCGTGCCCGCGTGCGGGACGTGCAGCAGCACGGGGCTCAGGGGGTCCACCCGCGGATCGTGGCACGCGGCTTCGGCGCACCCGGCCGCCCGGTTCGGCGGACGTGCGGCAGCCCACGGTCGCCTGGCGCGGTGGGACCGATCTTGGTTGACTTCTCCCGTGACGACCGGACCGGGTCTCGTGCGCCGCCTGCACGTGGACCTCCTGCGCATCTGCGCCGCCTGATCGCCCCCGAATCCCCTCCGCACCACCCCCACTTCTCCCGTCCAGGAGGACACCCATGCCCCTCGTCACCTTCGCCGTCTCCGGGACCGGGACCGGCGTCGCCCAGACCGTCGCCGTCAAGGGCGCCGACCACGTCATCGAGACCGACGCCTACCCGGCCTTCGGCGGCAAGGACGCCCACCCGAGCCCGCTCGCGTACACGCTGGCGTCGCTGAGCTCCTGCAACCAGGTCACGTCGCAGATCGTCGCCAAGGAGCTCGGCATCGTGATCGACGCCGTGAAGTTCGACGTCGCGGCCGACTTCGACCCGACGACGATGACCACCGGCAGGGAGAGCCCGGACGCGACGTTCCAGGACCTGCGGATAACCGCCGAGATCACCACCGACGCGACGGCCGACCAGTTCGACCGGCTGCGCGACGAGGTGGCCCGCCGGTGCCCGGTCAGCGTCCTGTTCGCCCGGGCCGGCGTGAAGATCACCAACGACTGGACGCGGGTCAAGCCCTCCTAGGGAGTTCCTGGGTCACCGCCTGGGTCTGGGTGACGCGGGCGACCAGCCGGTCGCCCGCGTCCCGCAGCTCCGTGTCGACCACGATCACGGTGCGGCCGAGGTGGAGCGGGCGGGAGACGGCGTCGACGTGCCCGTCGCGGACCGCACGCAGGAAGTTCGTCGCCGAGGAGATCGTCGCCGTGCCCGCGGCGCCGTCGGGCAGGTTGAGGTGGGCGCACAGCCCGCCCGCGGCGTCGGCCAGCCCCATCAGCGCGCCGCCGTGCAGCACCCCGCTCGCGGTGCAGCGCGCGGGCGACCACCCCAGCCGCAGGCGCACCTGCGCGGGATCGACGGCGACGGCGGTCGCGCCCAGGAGCGCGGTGAACGGCATGGCGGCGTGCAGGTCCATGGCCCGCAGCCTGCCGGGACGACGTCGCGCGCTCCATGACCTCCGAGGTCATCGAACCCGGTCGCGGGCGCCGCTAGCGTCGTCCCCATGACCACCGCCACCGTCACCGCGACGGCGTTCGGCACGCTCCTGCGCGACTGGCGGCAGCGCCGCCGGCTCACCCAGCTCGACCTCGGCCTGCAGGCCGACGTGTCGGCCCGGCACCTGAGCTTCCTCGAGACCGGCCGGTCCCGCCCGAGCCGGGACATGGTGCTGCACCTCGCCGAGGAGCTCGACGTGCCGCTGCGGGCTCGCAACGAGCTGATGACCGCCGCCGGCTACGCCCCGGCCTACACCGAGCACGCCCTGGACGACGCGGAGCTGGCCGAGGTCCGCGCGTCGCTGCGCCGCATCCTCGACGGGCACGCCCCCTACCCGGCGCTGCTCGTGGACGGCACGTGGAACCTGCTCGACGCGAACGCGGCGCTGTCGCTGCTCGTCGAGCTGGTGCCGCCGGACCTGCTCGCGCCGCCGGTGAACGTGCTGCGGCTGAGCCTGCACCCGCGCGGGCTGGCCCGGCACGTGCAGGACCTGCCCGAGTACGCCGCGCACCTCGTCTCCCGGGTGCGCCGGCAGGCCGAGCGCTCCGCCCGCACCGGCCTGACGGCGCTGGCCAACGAGCTGGCCGGCTACTGCCGCGAGCAGGGTCTCGACCCGAACGCGCACCCGCGCGACCGCATCGTGCTGCCGCTGCGGCTGCGCCACCCGTCGGCGGGCGAGCTGTCGCTGTTCTCCACCGTCGCCGTGCTGGGCGCCCCGCTGGACGTCACGCTCGACGAGGTGGCGATCGAGTCGTTCTTCCCCGCCGACGACCGCACCGCGGCCTACCTGCGGTCGCGCGCCGGATAGCCGCTCGACCACCCGGCCCCCGTCGGGGACGATCAGCGGATGTCAGCTCCGCTGATCGGCGTCGACGACATGGAGACGCCGTACTGGGCCCTGGGTTTCGAGCAGGTGGCGAAGGCCCGGATGCGCGAGGTGGCGACCGCCGTCCCGCGGACGGTGGCGCGGGTCGTGCGCTGGTCGTGGGCGTCGGCACCGGGGTGGACGCTGCTGGCCGGGGCGCTGCACCTCGTCGGCGGCGCAACCCAGGCGTTCGGCCTGCTGGCCACGGCCGACGTGTTCACCCGGCTGCTCGCCGAGGGCCCCACCGCGGACCGCGTGCTGGCCGCCCTGCCCGCGCTGGCCCTCGTCGTGGCCGCCTACGCGGCGGGCGGGCTGCTCGACGCGGCGGAGGGCGCCGTGCAGGCCGAGCTGGCGCCCCGGGTCGAGCGGGCGGCCGCCGACGAGCTGTACGCCGCGCTGGTCCGGGTCGACCTCGTGGCCTTCGACGAACCGGACTTCACCCAGCTCGTCGACCGCGTCACCTCCGGGGCCCCGAGCCGGGTCCGGGCGGCCGTGCGGGAGACCGGCGACCTGGTCTCCCTGGTGGTGTCCGTCGCCTCGGCGGTCGTCACCGCCGGGGTGCTGCACCCGCTGCTGGCCCCGGCCGTGCTGCTGGCCGCGGCGCCGCAGGCGTGGGCGCGCATGCGCTCCGCCCAGATCGCCTTCGACTCCTGGTTGCGCACCTCCTCCCGGGCGCGCCGCCTCGGAGTGGCGGGCGACCTCATCTCCGCGCGGAGCGGCGCGGCCGAGGTCCGGGCGTTCACCACGCAGGACCTGCTGCTCGCCGAGCACCGCCGGATCGCCGCCGACCTGCAGCGCGAGAGCGTCCGGGTGGCCCACCGGCAGAACCGGGCGAGCACGCTGGGCCGCGCGCTGTCCGGCGTCGGCACGGGCGCCGCCTACGTCGTGCTCGGCGTCCTGCTCGTGGCCGGGGCGCTGCCGCTGGCGCTGGGCGGCACGGCCGTGCTCGCGATGCGGGCCGCGAGCACCGCGATCGCCAACGGCATGTACCTGGTCAGCCAGCTCTACGAGTCCGGCTTCCACCTGGACCTGCTGCGCACGCTCGTGGCCGACTGCGCGCGGCGCCGCCGCCCGGCGGGGGGCGCCGCGCTCGCCGGGGACCCCGCGGAGATCAGCCTCGACGACGTCGGGTTCACCTACCCGGGCGCGGACTCCCCGGCCCTTCACGGGGTGACGCTGACGCTGCGCCGCGGGCAGGTGGTCGCGCTCGTCGGCGAGAACGGGTCGGGCAAGACCACCCTGGGCAAGCTGCTCACCGGCCTCTACCTGCCCACGGCAGGCAGCGTGCGCTGGGACGGCGTGGACACCCGCGACGTGGACGGGTCCGCGCTGGCGGAGCGCACGGCGGTGATCCTGCAGGACCCGCTGCACTGGCCGACGACGGCCGGGACGAACGTGCGGATCGGGCGCCTGGAGCGGACCGACCCGGACGGCGCGGCCTTCGCCGAGGCGACCGCGCTGTCCGGGGCCGACGCGGTGCTCGCCGAGCTGCCCCGCGGCGCCGAGACGGTCCTGTCCAAGCAGTTCCAGTCCGGCCGCGACCTCTCCGGCGGCCAGTGGCAGCGGCTCTCGGTCGCCCGCGGGCTCTACCGGGACGCGGCGGTGGTGATCGCCGACGAGCCGACGGCGGCGCTGGACGCCCGCGCGGAGCACGCGGTGTTCGGCGCCGTGCAGGGGCTGCGCCGCGCCGATCGGATCACCGTGCTGGTGACGCACCGGCTGGCGAACGTGCGGCACGCCGACCTCGTCGTCGTGCTGGAGCACGGCCGCGTCACCGCCCTCGGCACCCACGCCGAGCTGATGGCGGCGGGCGGTGTCTACCGCGACCTGTTCTCCCTGCAGGCGGGCGCGTACGGCTCGGATACGGTCCCCGCATGACCGAGCTCGTGCACCTCGACATCGCCGCAGGACTCGCGACGATCACGCTGGACTCCCCCGACAACCGCAACGCCCTGTCCGCCCAGCTGCGGCGTGAGCTGCGCGGGCACCTCGCCACGGCGATCGCCGACGACACCGTGCGCGTGATCGTCCTGACCCACACCGGCAGCGTGTTCTGCTCCGGCATGGATCTCAAGGAGGCCCGCGGCGCGGAGGCGGGCGACCAGGGCGTCACG
>JAPLAT010000376.1 GCA_026393175.1 Pseudonocardiales bacterium | reverse complement strand
CGGCGTCGAACATCCACTGCGTGACGGGCAGGACGTCGAGGCGGTGCGAGCCGGTCTCCCGGCGGGCGGCCCCGGGCACGAGCACGCCCAGCGCCGCCGCGCCCGCGACGACGCCCGTGCCGAGCAGGGCCCGGCGCCGGTCGAGGTCGGTGCGCCGGACGGCGACGCGGCGCCGGTGCACCCGCAGGTGCAGGGCCAGCAGCACCCCCGCGCCGACCGCCGCGCCGACGTGCATCTGCATCGGGAGCAGCCCGAGGTACGGGCGCCACCCGCCGACCGCGTGCAGCAGCCCGCTCGCCACCGCCGCGAGGACGAGCCCGGCCAGCGTCAGGCCGATCACCTTCCGCGACCGGCCGGGCCGGCGCAGGCCGCGCCGGGCGATCCGGGCCTTCGCTGGGAGGAGGAGCAGCAGGCCCAGACCCGACCCGGCGTGGACGCCGGTGACCCAGCGGGCCGGGCCCGGCGAGCCGACGGCGAAGGCCAGCACGCCGCTCACCGTGACGACTACGAGGAGTACCAGGATCGTCACGTTGACGACCCGCGTGACCCGTTCCATGCGCTCCCTGCTGTCCCAGGACGACCCGCAGTGATCAACTCGGGATTTCACCCTGACCCGAACGGGTGGTACCGGGCAAAGACTGTCACGCCGGGGGCCCCTCCGACGCTGTACTGGATGACCAGGAGGTGATCCGGTGCCGGAGAACACGACTTCGGAGGACGCGACGCTCGTCGCGGCCGCCGAGAAGCTCACGCAGTGCGACGGGTACGTCGTGCTCGCCGTCGACCCGCAGACCGGGGAGGTGGACGCGCACGGCCCGTTCGACGGGTTGACGGCCACGATCAAGGCCGACCAGCTGCGACGGGACTTCGACCGCGGCGGGCTCGAGGACGTCACCGTGGGCGTCGTCCGTCTCCACAGCTCGACCTGAGCCCGGCCCCGGGCTCGACCTGACGGGAGCGGGTCACGGGCCGCCTACACTCGGCCCGTGACAGCGACCGTCCCCGCTCCCCGGAGCGCACCGGAGCTCGTCGACGCGACCCGCGACGACGCCTCGTTGCGCCGCTTCCTCCACGGGCTCCCCGGCGTCGACCAGGTGGGCCTGGAGCGCCGTTCGGCGGCACTGGCCACCCGCAGCATCAAGAAGGAGTCCAAGCTCCAGGCGCTGGACATGGCGATCTCGATGATCGACCTGACCACGCTGGAGGGCGCGGACACCCCGGGCAAGGTCCGGTCGCTGTGCGCACAGGCGCGCCGCCCCGATCCCGAGCATCCGGACGTGCCGCCCGTCGCCGCGGTCTGCGTCTACCCCGACCTGGCCGGCACGGCCGTCGAGGCGCTGCGCGGGTCCGGCGTGCACGTCGCGGCCGTCGCCACCGCGTTCCCCGCCGGGCGCAGCTCGCGCGAGGTGAAGCTGGCCGACACCCGGCTCGCCGTCGAGGCCGGGGCGGGCGAGATCGACATGGTGATCGACCGCGGCGCCTGGCTCACCGGCCGCTACGGGCAGGTGTACGACGAGATCGTGGCCGTCAAGCAGGCCTGCGGCAGCGCGCACCTCAAGGTCATCCTGGAGACCGGCGAGCTGGCCGGGTACGACGACGTCCGCCGCGCGTCCTGGCTGGCGCTGCTCGCCGGCGGCGACGTGATCAAGACGTCCACGGGCAAGATCTCCCCCGCCGCGACGCTGCCGGTCGTGCAGGTGATGCTGCAGGCCGTGCGCGACTGGCGGCGGCTCACCGGCGAGCTGCGCGGGGTGAAGGCCGCGGGCGGCATCCGCACGAGCAAGGACGCGATCCGGCACCTGGTGGCCGTGCACGAGGTCGCCGGGGCCGAGTGGCTGACGCCGGACCTGTTCCGGTTCGGGGCGTCGTCGCTGCTGGGCGACCTGCTCCGACAGCGCCGCTCGCAGGCGCTGGGCCACTACGAGAACGCCGACCGGATCGGGAGCGCATGACCGTGGACTGGACCTACGCCCCCGCCCCGGAGTCCGCCGCGCTCGCGAACCTGCAGCCGACCTACCGGCCGTTCGTCGACGGCGCGTTCGTCGACGGCGGCGGGGAGGCGCTGAAGACCGTCAACCCGGCGACGGAGGAGGTGCTCGCCGAGGTCGGCACCGCGTCGGAGGCCGACGTCGACCGCGCCGTCGCCGCCGCCCGCAGGGCCTTCGAGACGACCTGGGGGCCGATGCCGGGCGCCGAGCGCGCCAAATACCTGTACCGGATCGCGCGGATCGTCGCCGAGCGCTCCCGCGAGCTCGCCGTGCTGGAGACCCTCGACAACGGCAAGCCGATCCGGGAGTCGCGCGACGTCGACGTGCCGACGGCCTCGGCGCACCTGTTCCACCACGCCGGGTGGGCCGACAAGCTGGAGTACGCGGGGCTCGGGCCGGCCCCCCGCCCGCTGGGCGTCGTCGGTGCGGTGATCCCGTGGAACTTCCCGCTGCTCATGGCGGCCTGGAAGATCGCCCCCGCGCTGGCCACGGGCAACACGATCGTCCTCAAGCCCGCCGAGACCACCCCGCTCACCGCGCTCGTGCTCGCCGAGATCGCCGCCGAGGCGGGCCTGCCCGCGGGCGTGCTCAACGTGCTGCCCGGGGCGGGCGACGTCGGCGCGGCACTGGTGCGCCACCCCGGTCTGGACAAGGTCGCGTTCACCGGCTCCACCGACGTCGGCCGGGAGATCCAGCGCACGCTCGCCGGCACCGGGCGGCGGCTCACCCTGGAGCTGGGCGGCAAGGCGGCGAACATCGTCTACGACGACGCGCCGCTGGACCAGGCCGTCGAGGGCGTCGTCGACGGGATCTTCTTCAACCAGGGCCACGTGTGCTGCGCGGGGTCGCGGCTGCTGGTGCAGGAGTCGATCGCCGAGGAGTTCTCGGAGCTGCTGCTGCGCCGCGTCGAGACCCTGCGCGTGGGCGACCCGCTGGACAAGAACACCGACGTCGGCGCCATCAACTCCCGCGCCCAGCTGGAGCGGATCGTCGACCTCGCCGCGGCGGGCGACGCGGAGGGCGCCGTGCGCTGGACGAGCCCCTGCCCGCTGCCCGAGCGCGGCCTGTTCTTCCCGCCGACCGTCTTCTCCGGGGTGGAGCAGACCATGCGCGTCGCCCGGGAGGAGATCTTCGGGCCGGTGCTGTCGGTGCTGACGTTCCGCACGCCCGACGAGGCCGTGGCGAAGGCGAACAACACCCCCTACGGCCTGTCCGCCGGGATCTGGACCGACAAGGGCAGCAAGGCGATGTGGACGGCCCAGCGCGTCAGGGCCGGGGTGGTGTGGACCAACACCTTCAACCGCTTCGACCCCACCTCCCCCTTCGGCGGGTTCAAGGAGTCCGGCTTCGGCCGCGAGGGCGGCCGCATCGGCCTGGAGGCCTACCTC